>JAGDDO010000623.1 GCA_017848205.1 Oscillospiraceae bacterium
GATTTATATGAGTATTGTTGTGAACATACATCTCTTTTGCACCGCCGGAAGTTATCGAAGCGTACAGTGTACTGCACCGGCAGAGTGCCTCCTCCTGTGCGTTTGCTCCGAGACGGAATCCGCCTCCCGGACAGTGTGCGTTTGCAAAGTTCATAACAAACGGATTTTCAAATCTTCCGGCAGCACCGAAGGAATCTTCGGTTGTTACTGTTATCTGACACATCGGTGCGTCCGGGATCACAGTTTTACTGACAAGTTCAGCACCTTTTTCAGGCGAATACACGGTAACAGCAGAATAGTCACATTCCGGAAGAGCGATCTTTTTTCCTTCCTTTTCATAGCAGCCTTCGGCAGTTATTTTTATGGTTTCATTTGCGACAGCAATATTATTCATGATCATTGCAGACTGTCCGATCTGCTTTCCCCCTTTTCATAAACGGTTATTACAATAATTCTATCATAAGCGGAAGCACGTTTCAAGGATAAAACTGGATACATGTAAATGTTTTTCGTTTAATTTATACAGAAACTTATAAATTTCCTCTTTTAAATTGATAAGATCCGTGCTATAATTTAAGTATCATTCGAATTTATAAGGAAACGCTGATCTATTCATAAATCAGCGTGGGGTCCGGGACGACGCCCCGCAAATCCCTCTTTCGGAAATACGGCGAAGCCGGATTTCCTGTTTAATCAGTGTTTCCTTAATGAAACGCTGATTTATTCATAAATCAGCGTGGGGGTCCGGGGCGAAGCCCCGCAAATCCCCCCTCCGGAAATCCGGCGAAGCCGGATTTCCGATTTGATCAGTGTTTCCTTAAAAAGTATGATATAGAAAAGGGGAGTCAGATATGGGATTTAAGTCGATCAGGACGAAAGTATCGCTGCTTACGCTTTGCGTCATAATAATAGCAGTTATGATATCTGCTGTCCTCGGTGTGGCTGTGATCACGCGTACCGGTGATGAGTATGCCAGACAGAGTCTCCGTCTTTTATGCGAGACCGGAGAAAAAAATCTTGATTATTATTTTAACAGTGTTGAGCAGTCGGTCATAAATGTTCAGGCCTACGTGGAGGCAGATCTTACTTCACTTGAAGACAGGGAACTGGAGGCTCATCTGGAGAGGGTGCGCGGCTTTTTTGAAAGAACGATGGGGGCAGCAAATGGCGCCCTGACATATTACTACCGTATTGATCCGCAGGTTTCCGAAAATGTGGAAGGGTTCTGGTACACCAATCTTGACGGAAGCGGTTTCACAGAACACGAAGTTACGGACATTAAACTTTACGACACTGCCAATACTGATGAACTTGTATGGTTTACAGTGCCGAAAAATACCGGCCGCCCTGTCTGGCTTCCGCCTTATGTGACCGATAATCTTGACGTGCGCGTGGTTTCGTACAATGTACCAGTCTATCTCGGGACTGAATTTGTCGGTGTAATCGGTATTGAGATAGACTGCAGCACCATGAGAAATCAGGTGGATAACATACGTCTTTATGAGAATGGCTATGCTTTCGTTACTGACGATACCGGCAACATTGTCTATCATCCGTTTGAAGATACGCTTGGAAATTCTGATGCAATGACTCTGAAAGCTCCGGAAGCTCTCATGAAGGACGACGGCATTATTGTTTATACATTTAACGGAGTCAGAAAAGAAGCGGTGTGGAAACGTCTCAGCAACGGTATGCGGCTGAATGTTTCGGTACCGGTATCAGAGACCAATAAAGTAAGCCACCGTCTCATGATCCAGAATATTCTCCTTATGTTCGTGCTTCTGGCAGTTTTTATCCCTGTTGCAGCAAGATGCAGCGGACGCATAGTTGAACCTCTTCGGCTTCTGACCAGTGCGGTGAGCAAGTTAAGTTCCGACCGGTTCGACTTTTCACTCGATTACAATGCCGATGACGAGGTCGGAATACTCACACGCACCTTCCGCAAGCTGAATGAACATCTTAAGCTGTACATAACTGCAGTTGAAGCGGATTACCGCAGTATTTACTACGTCGATCTCGATAACGACCTTGCAGTATGTTACCGTTCGGATGAAAAGACAGACAGCGGCCGTGATCTTGACGGCACTTCAGGATCTTTTTCAGAAATGTCATTGTGGTATGCCGAAAATCGTGTTTCCGAGGCCGACAGAAAAGGATTTCTTGATTTTCTTGATCCGGAAAATATCCGTTCTCTGCTTTCCGGCACATCAAATATTTCGTTCAGATATCAGACTTCGGAAAACAGGTATGAAATGATCCGAATAGCCGATCTCAGCAAAGCCGAAGGCCGAAACGACGGTATGATACGGACAGTTGAGATAGGTATTTCAGATGTGGACCGCGAGACTAATGAGGAGCTGACGAAGAATCACGCTCTCTCCGATGCTCTTACTCAGGCGAAGGAAGCCAGTGCAGCCAAGACAGCTTTCTTAAATTCCATGAGCCATGAGATACGAACACCAATGAATGCTATTATAGGGTACAATAACATTGCGTTAAAGGATACGTCTCTTTCCGCGGAGACGAGGGGACATCTTGAAAAGATAAAAGCTGCGGCTGCGCATCTTCTCGGTCTCATAAACAATATTCTTGATATGGGGCATATCGAGAGCGGCCGCATGACCTTAAAATCAGAAAAATTCGTACTTGGCGATCTTCTCAAACAGGTAAACACAATGATCGGCGCCCAGTGCAGTGAGAAAGGCATTGCGTACAGCTGTGAGGTACGCGGGTCTGCAGCTCTTACCTGCATAGGCGATGACATGAAACTCAGGGAAGTTCTCATAAATCTTCTTTCCAACGCTGTGAAATATACCATGTCTCCGGGGACAGTGAGCTTCATAACCGAGGAAACAGCCCGTTTTGAAGATAACGTTACCCTCCGGTTCACGGTAAAGGATACCGGCATAGGTATGGATAAGGATTTCATTCCGAAAATTTTCGAACCGTTCTCCCAGGAGAAGAATGACTGCGGCGGAATGTTCGGC
>JAGDDO010000624.1 GCA_017848205.1 Oscillospiraceae bacterium
ATCCAGATCGGATACGGAGCAGACGGTGCATATATCATAAAGGATATAGTTATAAGATATACAAATACCAAGGAAGAAGCAGACGCACGTCTTGCGGAAGTTAATGAAAAGATCGATGAGATCATAAACAAAAACATTACTCCTGATATGACAGAGCTTGAAAAGGCACTTAATCTTCACGATTACCTGGTTCTTAATACTTCCTACGATCTCGATCAGTCAGTTCCTGACGTGTACGACGGATATACAGCATATGATATTCTCATCTGCGGCAACGGCGTATGCGAAGGATATGCACAGGCATACAACATGCTTCTTGAAAAGGCCGGCATGTCTTCAATAATGGTAACCAGCGACAGCATGAACCATGCATGGAATCTTGTGAACATAGACGGTGAATGGTATCATGCAGACGTTACCTGGGATGATCCTGTTCCTGATGCGCAGGGAAGAGCAGGACACGGATATTTTCTCCTTTCGGACAAGGCTTTTGCAGCAGCGAAGCCTGAAGCAGGAAGAAACCGCGCACATACAGACTGGAACAGCAAGGGTATCAGCGCAACATCAGAAAAATACGACAACGCATTCTGGCAGACAGTAAACGCTGAAATATTCACCAGAGGTGATCAGTGGTACTTCATAAACAAAAACGGCGAATACAGCAGATATACAGAGTCCACAGGAACAGTTGACACATGGATAAGCCTCTGCGAAGAGAAATGGTACGTATGGGGTCAGTACTCAGCATACTGGGACGGCAAATACATGAGCCTTATAGTTTCAGACAACAAGGTTTACTTCAACACTCCGACACAGCTTTACTCAATGAATCTTGACGGATCTGAAAAAATGGCAGTAGGAAACTACATCAATCCTTACGAAACAAACGGATACGTTTACGGACTTAAGCTCAATGACGGCAAGATATATGCGATCATCAAGCAGAAACCGGATGATCCGGGTACACTGTTTGAAGTTATAGCCGTAGCCGATGCAGGAATAGATGTTACACATAAGGTATCGTTCATCGAAAGTCTGGTGGACATGATAAATGCAATGCCTGACGGCACATCAGGAAAATTTGACTTCAACGAGGAGACAGTTCTTCCTTCTGAAGCGATAGATGCAATGAGAGACCGTGATATCAGAATAACTTTTGATCTCGGTGAATACAGCTGGGATATAAAAGGAAAGGATATCGGTGCAGAGGAAACAGGAGATCTTAATCTTGAAATAAAAAAGGATCAGGGCGTTATACCTGACCAGATGCTGAAATCTGTTTCACGAAAGAACAGTTCAGTAATTGAACTCGACCTCCAGCACGAAGGCCTTTTCGGACTCAAAGCCAGCATAAACTACCTGCTCGGATCACAGTTCTGTAACAACATAGCAGAGCTCTACACATACAACAGCAAAGAGTCAAAGATGGATAAAATGAATACAACACTCGTTGACTCAAACGGCAGTCTGCAGCTTTCACTCGAAGAATCTTCATGCTACGCACTGGTACTCAACAATGCGTATGCACCGATGGAAACAGTGACTGCTCCGCAGGAAACAACAGCATCTGAGACCATTTCAGAAACAGAACCGGCTGTTACAGAAACAGAAGCACCGGCGGTTACCACAGCTCCGGAAGTTACAACAGTTCCTGAGACAACAACAGTTTCAGAGACGACGATAAGTACAGAACAGACAACAGTTTCAGAGACAACTGTACCGGAAGAAACAACAGCTCTTCAAACAACACCTCCGGTAACTGAAGCTGTAACAACAACTGCGACAGAAGCCACAACACCGGCAGTCACAACAGCAGCCACAGAGCAGACAACTCCTGCAGAGACCACACCGGTTACAGAAAAGCCTGTACCGGAAGGCGTCATCGGTGACCTTGACGGCAACGGAAGGATCGATATTTCAGACCTTACAACAGTTGCACTCTATCTCCTTGGCGATGTAAAACTTAACGAAACTCAGTTAAAGTTTGCCGATGTTGACGGTGACGGAAAAGTAGGACTTACAGATCTTGCAAGGATCAAACAGTTTATCTCGCACAAGATCGAGAAGTTATAAGCAAGCGCTGATCATCACTGATCAGCGCGGGGGACCGGGGCAAAGCCCCGAAGATCCGCCGC
>JAGDDO010000625.1 GCA_017848205.1 Oscillospiraceae bacterium
TCTTAGGCTCGGTAAGAATCTGGATAAGAGCCTTTTCATCGAGCTCGTCAAGAACAGTAATGAGCGGAAGACGTCCTACAAGTTCAGGAACGATACCGTACTTGACAAGGTCCTGCGGTATTACCTTCTTGAAAATGTTGTTCATTTCTTCCTTGTCTGAGAGAACGTCTGAACCAAATCCGATGGACTTGTGCTTTGTTCTCTTGATGATAGCCTGTTCAAGTCCGTCGAACGCACCGCCGCAGATGAAGAGGATATTCTTTGTGTCGATGTGGATAAATTCCTGGTTAGGGTGCTTTCTGCCGCCCTGCGGAGGAACGTTTGAAACTGTTCCTTCGATGATCTTGAGAAGTGCCTGCTGAACACCTTCACCGCTTACGTCACGTGTGATGGATGTGTTCTCGGACTTTCTTGCAATCTTGTCTATTTCATCGATATAGATAATGCCGCGTTCCGCAGCCTTTATATCAAAGTTTGCAGCCTGGATAAGACGGAGAAGTACATTTTCAACGTCATCACCAACGTAACCGGCTTCTGTGATAGTTGTAGCATCTGCAATAGCAAAAGGTACATCGAGAGTTCTTGCAAGTGTCTGTGCAAGAAGAGTCTTGCCCACACCTGTAGGACCGAGAAGAAGAACGTTGCTCTTCTGGATCTCGACATCATCACCTGCATCGTTGCTGAGAAGTCTCTTGTAGTGGTTGTAAACTGAAACTGAAAGTGCGATCTTGGCAGAATCCTGACCGATAACGTACTGGTCGAGGACCTTCTTGATCTCCATAGGCTTCTTGAGCTTTACTGAAAAATCGTTGTTCTTCTTGGAAGTCTTGGTCTTAGGCTTTTCCTTTTCCTTGTCTCCCGGTCCTGCGATTATGTTATAGCAGTATAAAACACATTCGTCACAGATGTTTGTATCTCCTGACGAAAACATGCTCTGAACACGATTTTCACCCTTGCCGCAGAAATTACAGGTTTTGAATCCGCTGTCTACCATAGTTCACCAACCTTATCTTTTTTCAACTACCTTGTCGATCAGACCGTAGGCGCATGCCTCTTCAGCGGACATAAAGTTATCACGCTCTGTGTCGTTCTGGATCGTTTCAAGCGGCTGTCCTGTATTTTCAGCAAGCATACTGTTTAACTTGTCTTTCATCTTGAGGATTCGTTCAGTATGTATCTTCATGTCTGTAGCCTGAGTATGACCGCCGATTCCGCCGAGAGGCTGATGGATCATTACTTCGCTGTTAGGAAGAGCATATCTCTTGCCCTTTTCTCCGCATGAAAGAATGAATGCACCCATTGATGCAGCCATACCGATGCATATTGTTGAAACATCGCACTTGATATATCTCATTGTATCAACGATAGCCATACCTGCAATAACTGAACCGCCAGGGCTGTTGATGTAGAGGTTTATGTCCTTTTCAGGATCCTGGCTTTCGAGGTAGAGGAGCTGTGCAACAACAAGGCTTGCTGTTGTGTCGTTGATTTCTTCTGAAAGCATAATGATACGGTCATTAAGAAGTCTTGAAAAGATATCGTACGAACGTTCACCTCTGCTTGTCTGTTCTACAACGTAAGGTACAAAACTCATAATTCTATTTTCCTTTCGTCTGCTGCGGAAAATATACCGCAGATCTGTATGCCTTAGGAAACACTGATCAAATAAGGAATCTGCGTTTCCCTTATAATGCAAACATTCTCCTGCCGCTGACTCTGCGACAGCAACAGGAGTTTGTTTAAGTTCTATTCTGTTAGAATTGAAAGCAATTATTCAGCTGCTTCTTCTTCCTTCTTTTCAGCAAGTGAATTGTCAACTACAGCGCTTTCCTTGATAAGGTCTGCCGCCTTTGAAACGAGGAGGTCCATCTTGTAGTCATCTACGCTGATGAAACGCTTAACGTCATCAACACTGATGTGGTTGTTTTCAGCAAGCTTTGCAAGACCTTCTTCAACTTCTGAATCTTCAACAGTGAGGCCTTCCTTAGCTACGATGCTTTCAAGAGCAAGTCTGAGCTTAACTTCGTTTTCAGCTCTGTCTCTGTATGTAGCCTTGAGATCTTCACGGTCCATACCTGTGTACTGGAAGTAGAGGTCAAGAGTCATCTGGTTCTGAGCAAGACGAGCTTCGAATTCAGAAATTTCTCTTTCAACTCTCTGGTCATACATGCATTCAGGGATCTCACCTTCGAGGTTCTTGATGATCTGTTCGAAGAGGTAGTTTTCAAACTGAGCATCAGCCTTCTGAGTAGCGTTTTCCTCGAGCTTCTTCTTGAGGTCTTCCTTGTATTCATCAACTGTTTCGAATTCTGAAACGTCCTTTACGAATTCATCGTCAAATTCAGGGAGTTCCTGAGCCTTGATCTCCTTGAGTGTGATCTTGAATGTAGCCTTCTGGCCTGCGAGATCCTTCATCTGGTAGTCTTCAGGGAATGTTACTTCGATCTCGAAATCTTCACCTGTCTTGTGACCTACAACCTGATCTTCGAAACCAGGGATGAACTGACCGCTGCCGAGTGTGAGAGGGAAGTCTGTGCCCTTGCCGCCGTCAAATGCAACGCCGTCCTTGAAACCTTCGAAGTCGATAACAACTTCGTCGTCGAGCTGAGCAGCTCTGTCTTCAACAGTTACGATTCTTGCCTGTCTCTTTCTTGCAGCTTCGATCTGTTCGTTGATAACTTCGTCAGTTACAGCGTCGATAACCTTAGGAGCCTTGAGTCCCTTGTATTCTGAAACTGATACTTCAGGCTTTGTTGTGCATGTAGCCTTGAGAACAGCACCTTCAGCCTTTGAAGCAGAAACGATCTCAACCTGTGGTCTGTCAACGAGTTCGAGCTTTGTTTCTTCAAGAGCTGCTGTCATTTCGTCAGGGAGAATATCGTTGAGAGCTGTGTCGAAGAATACTTCTTCACCGTAGTATCTTTCGATTACGGCCATAGGAGCCTTGCCCTTTCTGAATCCCTTGATCTGGATCTGGTTCTTTTCCTTTTTATAGGCATTTAAAAGTGCCTTGTTAAAGTCTTCTGCACTTATTTCAATTATTAATTCAGTAGTATTTACTGCAACGTTATTTGATGATTTTAAACTCATTTATATCGTCCTCCATATTTTAATAAACAACATCTAATCCATTATATCACATACGAAATATTATTGCTATAGACCATTATCGTGTTCTACGTTTTCTACAAACTCACATAACGCGATATGGTGCAAATTTGAGATAATCACTGGAAATCATTATATATTCCACTCCGTCATGCATACCTGTGATGGCGTTTTTCTGACTGTAACCGTGTATATGACCGTAAAAGCACTTCTTTATTCCGTACCTGTAAAGAACATCAAGAATGTCGTAGTTGCTGTTCAATCCGTACACGGGAGGATAGTGCAGAAACACCACAGGTTCAAGTCCTGCGTCCAGAGCAGCTTTTATCGAAACTTCAAGCCGCTGTACTTCACGGAACTGGACTTTTTCGTCTTCGGTCCCGTCACCGATGCTCACCCATCCGCGGGTGCCGCAGATACCGTATTTTCCGTAGGAATAACAGTTGTTGAACAGAAAGGATATCGTATCGAAATGATTCTCTTCTACAAACCTCTCCATCTTGGCCATGGTAGACCACCAGTAATCATGGTTGCCCTTCAGAATTATCTTTTTTCCCGGAAGACTGTTGATAAACTCAAAGTCATTAAAAACGTTGGGAAGCTTCATAGCCCACGAGGTATCGCCTGCAAGAACAACGGTATCTTCTGATGTGACAGTGCTTCTCCAGTTCTGTTCAAGCTTTTCAACATAACCGTCCCAGCCGTTGAAAATATCCATAGGCTTGAACTGGTCACCGAGTGACAGATGAAGGTCTCCGATCGCAAACAGTGCCAATGACGAATACCTCCGCTTTTGATCTTACTTTATGCCGAGAGTCTTCATTACGAAGTCTGACATTTCAGCGCTGTCGATAGAGCCTGTGAATCTTACCGGCTTGTTCTTAAGATCAGCAAGAGCATCAGGAATGTCGATGTCTGAAAGTTCGTTGATCTTGTCAACGAGAGCATATTCATCGTCAGCCTTGTAGTCAGGGCAGATTGCTTCAAGTACGCTTGCGCTGAACTTGTAAGGGCTTGCTGTTGAAGCGATTATAGTTCTTGTCTCGTCCTTTGTTGCCTTGCGGTAGTCTTCGTAAACCTTGACTGCAACTGCTGTATGTGTATCGCAAACGTATGAATACTTGTCGTAGATATTCTTTATTGTTTCCTTTGTGCCGTTGTCATCGCAGAATCCTGCGTAGAAGTCTTCCTTTATCTTAGCCTTGACGTCAGCGCTTACTTCATACTTTCCGTCCTTTGCAAGAGCGCCGAACCATTCCTTTATCTGAGCGTCGTTGTCGCCTGTGAGAATGTAGAGAAGTCTTTCGAGGTTGCTTGAGATAAGGATATCCATTGAAGGAGAGCTTGTAGCGTAGAACTTTCTGTTTCTGTCATAAACACCTGTGTTTATGAAGTCAGTAAGTACGTTGTTGATGTTTGAAGCGCAGATGAGCTTTGCGATCGGAAGTCCCATTCTCTTTGCATAGTAAGCAGCAAGAATGTTACCGAAGTTGCCTGTAGGAACAACTACGTTGATCTTGTCGCCGAGCTTTATCTGTTCGTCAGAAACGAGTTCTGCATATGCTGAAATATAGTAA
>JAGDDO010000626.1 GCA_017848205.1 Oscillospiraceae bacterium
AGGCAAAATAAAAACCCCTGAACCGGCAAGCTACACCACAAAGCAGACAATAAACGAAGAAGCCGAAAAAATAAGAAAGAACAAGAACCTCGAAACATTCGGCGGCGTCGTAAAAAGCATACTCATCTGGATCAAAGATGTAATAGTAAAAGGCATGAACAACAGCCTCTGTATCGTTGACGTAAAGAAACAGAAATACTTTTCGATACCTCTTACACTGCTCGTACTGTTCATGATACCGGCCTTCTGGCTTGTAGTCGTCCTCCTTGCTATCGAATTCTTCAGCGGATGCTCATTCATGATCGAGGGACCTGATCTCGGTACTGACAAGGTCAATGATTTCATGGAAAAGATCAGATTCGGTCGCGGCAGCACTGATTCACCTGATGATCTCAATGACAGAAAGTGATCAGCTTTTCATGACGTATCAGATTTACGGGGTGGGTCTTAAGTGACTTCACCCCTTTTGTGCAGGCAGCGGAGCCCCTTGAAAAAAAGCTGATAATCTGTTAATATTATAGGGAAACACTTTTTTTCGGGGGAGACAGCAGATGAAGATATTAATAGTAGAAGACGAAGAAAAACTTGCCCGCTTTACCGAGCTTGAACTGAAACACGAGGGATACGAGACAGAAAAGGCCTTCGACGGCCGTACAGGACTTGAAATGGCGGAAAGCGGCGGATTCAACCTTATTCTGCTCGACATAATGCTGCCGGGACTTAACGGCATTGAAGTTTTAAGAAGAATAAGAAAGACCTCTGATGTACCGGTAATACTTCTCACAGCAAGGGACTCTGTAATGGACAAGGTCTCCGGACTGGACACAGGGGCTGATGACTACATAACAAAGCCATTTGACATTGAGGAACTGCTTGCGCGTATAAGGGCTGCACTCCGTAAAAGGTCAGCCAAACCAGAAAGTGCATCAGCGGCACTTTCATTCGGTGCTCTGGAGCTTGACCCTGCCGCCCACACGGTAACGTATGACGGAAATGACATAGAACTTACCAACAAGGAATTCGGACTTCTCAAAAAACTCCTTGAAAACAAGTCAATTGTCCTTTCGCGTGAAACCCTTCTTGAAGACGTGTGGGGGTTTGACTACATGGGCGAGACCAATATAGTTGATGTCTACATCAGATACATACGAAGCAAGATAGATGACGTTTACGGCATTAAGATGATACAGACAGTCAGAGGCGTTGGCTATGTTATAAGGGAATGATCGTATGGATGCAGAAAAAAAACAGAATGTAAAAATGCGTTCGATAGCCAGAAAGATATCAGCTGATTTCAATTTCAGACTGCTTATCATTTTTCTTGTGCTTGACGCTGTAGTTGTTTTTCTGAACGTGGGCAGCTGGATGGTACTTACTGAGCTTGACGCTCTGGGAATGAGTATTATCGACGCTGCAAAAACCAGCCTTGATATAAAAATACCGGCCGGACACTTTGTCTTTCCGCATGAGTCAGATCCGGTCGAATTTCTTAATAAGATCCGTTATTACGTACCGCAGATAAAGAAATCAGTTCCGGCTGCAAATATTGCAGTCGAAAGCATCAGTATAGCAGGTCTTATGCTTTTTCTGGAAATGTTCTGGGTGATCACAGGCTTTTTCCGCGGCGGCAGCAGGGTGCGTAAAAAGCTCGCTCCTCTCAACCGTCTTGCAGCAACTGCACAGCTTATAAGTTCAGCCAATTTTGAAGGTGACAGTTTCCATGCACTCGAGGATGCACTTGAAAAAATAGACGCAAGCCAGACCGACTGCCATCTTTCAACCGGAAACACCGAGCTTCAGGGCATCGAGTCAGCGATAAACAATCTCATCGACCGCATGAAGCAGTCCTACGTCCAGCAGGCACGTTTCGTGTCCGACGCATCTCATGAACTTCGCACACCTATCTCGGTTATCCAGGGTTACGCCAACATGCTTGACCGCTGGGGCAAGGAGGACGAAAAGGTTCTTGAGGAGTCCATTTCGGCTATCAAGACCGAGTCCGAAAGCATGAGCAAACTCGTTGAACAGCTTCTCTTCCTTGCAAGAGGAGACAACGGCAAAAACCAGCTCAACATGGAGGACATCGATCTTAATGCGATGATGCAGGAACTCTACGACGAATACCTCATGGTCGATCCGGCTCACGAATTCATTCTGAAAAATGAAGGCGCACCGGTAATCGCATACGGCGACTATGCAATGATAAAGCAGACAGCACGTATACTTACCGACAACGCTGTGAAATATACTCCTGAAGGCAATGAGATCTATTTTTCAGCCTACACCGATGAAAAGGGCGTTCCTGTATTCGAAGTTCAGGACACCGGAATCGGCATAGCACCTGAAGACCTCCCGAAAGTCTTCGAACGCTTCTACCGCGCCGACGACGCCCGCAACCGTAAAACCGGCGGCACCGGCCTCGGCCTTTCAATAGCCAAATGGATAGTAGACCGCCACGGCGGCCACTTTGACATAAAAAGCTACCCGGACGCAGGAACAAGATTTTCTGTATTTCTTCCCGTGAAAAAAACGAATGATAAATAAAAACGATCGGCATATCCTTATCGTTTAACCGAAAAAAAGCCACTCACGAAACATGAGTGGCTTTTGACGTATTCAGTTAAAATTTCATTACCATCCGAGAACCTTGTCGTAAAGTTCTTCGTATTTTCTCGCAGAATGATCCCACGAGAAATTCTGCTGCATGCCGCGTTTTACTATGTCGTCCCATCCCTTCGGCATGTCGTAGTAAACGTGCTTTGCGTAGTTGATTATGCCGAGCATTTCGTCGGCGTTGTAGTTTGTGAATGAGAAGCCTGTGCCGGTGTTGTAGTATTCGTTGTAGGCTTCGACGCTGTCCTTGAGGCCGCCTGTTTCACGTACTATCGGAACTGTACCGTACTTGAGAGCGATGAGCTGTGTAAGACCGCACGGTTCAAAACGTGAAGGGACGAGCATTGCGTCGGCAGCTGCGTATATCTTGTGGGCGCGGTTTTCCGAGAAGAAGATGTTTGCTGACATTCTTTCCGGCTTGATGCCCTGGTAGTGTCTGAATGTGTTTTCGTAGCGCTGTTCGCCGGTTCCGAGAACAACGAGCTGAGTGTTTTCATCCACGATCCTGTCGAGCACCCAGTTTACAAGGTCGAGCCCCTTCTGGTCAGTCAGACGTGAGATGATGGCGATCATGAACTTGTTCTTGTCAACAGGAAGTCCGAGTTCACGCTGAAGTTCCATCTTGTTTGCATCTTTTCCTTCACGGAAATTGTCAATGTTGTACTTCTTGTAGATCTCGTCATCTGTTTCCGGATTGTAGATGCTGTAGTCAATACCGTTTATGATACCGCAGAGAGAATTGTTTCTTGCGCGGAGAAGACCGTCAAGTCCCTCGCCGTAGTATTCGTTCTGTATCTCATTTGCGTATGTCTCGCTGACTGTTGAGATGTAGTCGGCGTAAACCATACCGCCTTTGAGCATGTTGGCATCCTTCTTGAATTCCAGCTTGTCCGGTGTGAACATGTAGCCCGGAAGGTCAGTGTTGTATTCAAAAGTTTTTATGTCCCATATACCCTGGAATTTCAGGTTGTGGATAGTCATTATCGTCTTTGTTCCGAAGTAGAACGGATTTTCAGCATACATCGAATGGAGAAATACAGGTATGAGCGCAGCCTGCCAGTCGTGGCAGTGGATGATGTCCGGCTTGAAGTTGATTACCGGCATGATCGCAAGAACTGCCTTGCAGAAGAACGTGAAGCGTTCGATGTCGAACTTCGGATCGGAATAAGGTCTGTCGCCGCCGAAATAATATTCGTTGTCAACAAAATAATATGTTATTCCGTTCATTTCGTATTTCATGATACCGACATGGAAGTTGCCTTTTCTCTTGCCGTAGTCCATATAGAAATGGTGGATGTACTGGAAGTTGTTTCTGTACTCCTGCGGAATGAAAGTGTAGTAAGGCATTATGACTGCAGCTTCGTATTTTGATCTGTCGAGTGTCTGCGGAAGTGTTCCGACTACGTCGGCAAGTCCGCCTGTCTTGATAAACGGGACACATTCAGAAGCTGCAAATAGAATTTTTTTCATATATATGGATTCCTTTCAATATCTATGATAAAGCAGTTCATGTCCGGAAACACCTGTCATGATCAGCGGAAAAGAGCGGTCAGAACCGTAATTTTCTTCATGACGGCAGTGTTTTCTTTAAAAACAGTACTGCTTAAAAATACTTGTATTGTAATTGTTCCCGATAATGTGAAAATATCTGTTCTTCTATTGTAGCATATTATAAAAAATAAAACAATTGCAGAATCGCACAATCTTGTATGAATTATTTCTATATATTGTTCCTATAACCAGTCCCGGTTTCCTGAACGCGGATATATTGAAAATCCATTGCATTTGAGACTTTCGTGTGATATAATAAATTTGTATGTTTTAGGGATGCAAAAATAGTATAAAACTGCAAGAGGTGGATATGAGTGAAGAAAACGTACAGATATTTCTTCCGGCTTATAAAAGATAATTTTTTTTCACTTGCGGCTTTTGAATTTATTTTCAAAGCATCTGTTTTCATTCTGTTTGTTCCGCTCATAGCAAAGCTCATGAACGTTGCCACGAACAATGCAGGCATCATGTTCATCACAACGAAGAACGTTGCGAGACTCATGAAAAATCCGCTTATGATAGTCATGACCGCGGCCGTGATCCTCATACTTATATGTATCTCGTATTACGAGGTCTGCTGTATCTGGATGTGTTACCGGAAATATACCCGGGGAATAAAGGTGTCAGTCAGCGACATGTTTGTGGACGGAATGATCCATCTCAGAAAGACGAGCCGAAGATACGGCGTGAAGATCTATCTGCAGATGGCGGCCATTTTTCCTCTGCTTTGTTTTCACATGAACGTGATACTTTTCGACAGGCTCGATATTCTTTCGAGCTGTCTTAAGTTTATTTTCAGAGGCATTCCGGTAAAATATATCGGAGCTGTTTCAGCGGTGGCGTTTATTTTTCTGTTCTCCTTCTCGACACAGAAGTTCGGACGTTCCATTTCGGGACGGAAGGAAGGAATAAAGCATTTTTTCCGCAGAACGCTTCATCTTGTGGCCGTTAATCTTCTGACCGGACTTGTTCTGTTTCTGATCTATCTTACTATAGTTGTCATCGCGGCGCTTGTAATAAGATTTTTCGGACAGAAGAATTTCGCTCTTGTCTATCTGATAAGAACGGAAAATGTTATGTACTACGTTCTGGCATTCCTTGCGGGAGCCTTAGGATATATCACCAACATTGCACTTCTGTTCATGTTCCAGAGCAAGCAGAAAATGAGGGAAAAGGTCCTCGTAAAAAAGCCTGAGGGAATAAAACGAAAAATAGTGTCCGTTCTTATCGTGATAGTTTTTCTGGCCGACGCAGGAACAGCAGCCAGTTATTTTATGAACGGTTCACATATACTGGAGGAAATGTTTATCAGTACAACAGTCACAGCGCACCGCGGCGGTGCCAAATTCGTTCCGGAAAATACGATGTACGGTGTTGAATACGCCATCGAATCCGGTTCCGACTATATTGAGATCGATGTTCAGCTTTCGGCAGACGGAGAGGTCTTCCTTCTTCACGACACAAACCTGAAAAGAACTACAGGTGCCAACAAGCTGGCCTATAACCTTACCTATGAGGAACTTTCGAAACTTGACGCAGGAAGTTATTTCGGCAGTTCATTTTCCGATGCATACATACCTACTCTCGACGAGGTGCTTACCGAGTGCAAGAGTAAGATAAACCTCAACATTGAGATAAAGAGTTCAAGAAGAGGCGAAGAGCTCGTGGCGAAGGTCCTTGAACTTATCGACAAACATGAGATGAGGGAACAGTGTGTCATCACTTCCACGGAGTACCCTTACCTTAAGCAGGTAAAGGAAATGCGTCCGGAACTGCGCACAGGATATATCTCAAACATGCTCTACGGCGATCCGACTTCGCTTAAGTATGCAGACTTCTTCAGCGTGAAATTTGCTGTAGTCAACGAGAACTTCGTGCGTTCGGCTCACAATGCCGGCAAGGAGGTACATGTGTGGACGGTAAACACCAAGCCTCTTATCAACAGAATGAAGGGCATGGACGTTGACAGCATAATCACCGACAACCCGGTCCTTGCAAGAAAGATCCTTTCAAGAAAGAACGACAGGAAGAGTCTCGCGGAGATCCTTCAGACCTTCCTTTACAGATAAAGTTACACATGTTTATTTACATATTAAGATGCGGCGATGACTCACTTTATACGGGCATCGCCGCAGACATTCAAAAACGAATTAAACAGCACCGCGGTGAGTTAAGCGGCGGTGCAAAATACACCCGCAGCCGCGGAGTAAAAAAACTTGAGGCGCTCTGGCATACCGATGACAGCACCGCCGCAAGAAAAATGGAATATGCAATAAAGAAGCTTTCGCGTGCAGACAAGGAAAGACTCATCGACGCGCCTGAGCTCATTACAGAAAAATTCATTCCGTCACTTGCAGAGTATGACTTCCGTGTGGCGGATAAGGAGGAACTTATTTTGAAAACAGATCTTACAGGCACTGCCGCATTCGGTGTGGCCGGAAATTTCACGGGACATCTTGAACAGGCAGGGGAGGCTTCCGATTTTAAAAATATGAAGGTGGAAGATGCG
>JAGDDO010000627.1 GCA_017848205.1 Oscillospiraceae bacterium
ATGAAAACGAGAAATGCATAACAGTTACTTTCGATGAGATCCTTTCATCTGAAAAAGGTCTTAGCGAAAAGCAGATCCTCGCGATTGAAAAACTGATGGGTGGATGCTATGGTATAACGATAAGACCTGAAATGGTAAGCGGTACAGAGAACTTGGTAAGAAAGTATGTAGTTCCGGTATATAACTCCGGTATTTACTTTACTCTTTTCGGTTTGCCGCAGATCTGGGATGATGAGCTTGTCGAAGTAAGAACGACAGACGGAGAGAAGTACTATACTTTCGGAGACTTCAGACAGAAGTACAGTTCATTAAGTGATGTTCCGGGTGGGGATAGTGTGGTTCCAAAGTATTACGTCGATAACAGCACTGTAACACTCAGAACTCTTGATACCGATGAAGAGGTATGCAGTCTGAAAAAATTTGTAGTAAAACACAGAAATAACCCTGCATCACATTATTATTCGAGCGGCAGCTATGCCGGAAATGACAGATATGATATCCTTACCCCGGAGGTTGCTCTGGAGGAAACTGAAAATCCGGTGGCCGAAGCTGAAGTAATTGCAGGAGACCTGACTGGTGACAGAATAGTTGATGTTACTGATCTGTCATACCTGTCGCTCTATCTTATCGGAGACATGGAACTGAACGATACTCAGAAGAAAGCAGCAGATGTTGACGGAGACGGTGAAGTAAAACTTGCAGACCTTGCAAAGATGAGACAGTTTCTTTCCAGAAAGGTAAGTTCGCTTGCCTGATACGAACTGTGGAAACAATGAGCAGCGATAAAAAGGTACAATTGTGTCTGTGACGCAATTGTACTATTACCAGAAAAGGCACCCATTGGGTGCCTTTTGAGTAAGCTGTTTTTTAACAGTCTCTGTTATAATTAAGGAAACACTGATTAAGCCAGCAATCCGGCGAAGCCGGATTGCTGGGGCGTGGAGATTGCGGGGCTTCGCCCCGAACCCCACGCTGATTTATGAATAAATCAGCGTTTCCTTAATGCATGTTACCGTACATATCTTCAAGCGTTATAAGTTTAACTTCACCTTTTTCACCGAGCTTTTTCAGTTCATCGGTAAATCCACTTTTTGAAAAAATATAGTAATAATATTTACTTCCTTTTCCGAATACTTCAGCGTAGCTTTTTATAAGCTCTAATTCATCTGTATCTATTTTTTCATTTCTGAATTTGCATGATCCGATGATGTATTCATTGCTGTTTCCGGAAACACCGACTATATCGATCTGTATCTCTTTTTTCAGTTTTGAGGATGTGCCCCACCACTGACCAATGTCAACAAGCATTACAGGAAGATCATCCGGTGGCACATCGTACATCAGCCAGTCACGGCACATCTGTTCAAAAACAAGTCCCATATACTCGTTCATATACCGTCCTACCAGTTCATTATAGAACAGAGGAAAACGTCCTGAATTTACAGCAGTAATATTGTGCGGCACGAAACGGTACCAGAAACGGAAAAGGGAATCCTTTCTAGTATATATAGTTTTCTTTCCCTGCTTTTCTGTTATAGGTGTCTCTTTTCCTATAAGTCCAAGGTTTATAAGGCTGTTGATGTATTTGGTACAGACCGACGTGGATAGACCGACTTTTGTAGCGATATCGTTCATTCTGGAAGCACCTTGTGCTATAGCTGTGATAACTGAATTATAGACAGCCAGTTCACGAAGTTCCTGTTTCAGCAGATTCTGAGGTTCTTCAATGAGAAAAGATGAAGGTACAAAGAAATTATCTTTCAGTGAAGTGTCTATGTCGTCCTTTACATCAAGATTCTGTACGTACAGAGGTATTCCGCCGGTTATACCATAGAGCAAAGCCTGCTGTTCGTTATCAAGATCAGGATAAAACTGACTGGTTTCTTTAAAAGACAAAGCTTTTATCTTCAGCTGACCTGTACGTCTTCCGTAAAGCGGACTCTGATACCCCAGGACCTGATTCTCCATAAAGCTCATTGATGAACCACAGAGAATCAGAAATATCCTGCTGTTTTTCCATTTATGATCTATAATGTGCTGTAACTTTGATGAGATAGCTTCATACGCCGAAGCAAGATAAGGATATTCATCGCTTACAAATACTATACGTTTTTCCTGTCCGATGGTTCCGATTTTATTAAGTGCATCATCATAATTCTGATATACCGGCACGGTGTCAGAAGGATCGTTTTCATATTCATATATAGCTTTTGAAAGCATTTCGAGATTTTCTTTTCCTGTTGAGTTCAGTGCGGAGAAGAAAATAGTCGGCTTGTCTTTA
>JAGDDO010000628.1 GCA_017848205.1 Oscillospiraceae bacterium
CCTTGAAGATGATCTGAAGAATGACTTTATTGAGTAAAAGATCGATAAGGTGAAAGAGAAGATAGAGCGAATAAAAGAGAAGATATGATATGACATGACAGAACACCCTTACCCGTGAATTCGGATAAGGGGGTTCTGTTTGAAAATGTACGCCTTCGGCGTGCTATAGAAAACGGCCGCCCTGACGGACGACCGTTAAAATAAATCTGGTTTGAACAGCTGAATTTAATAATGAAGGTTTTAACTTCCCTGCATTGCAGCAATCTGAGCTTTGAGACGAGAGATTTCAGCAGCCTGAGCGAAATTGAGATCTTTTTCCCTTTCGAGTGCCTTGTCTTTTATTTCAAGTGCCTTATCTTTCACTTCAAGAGCCCTGTCTTTCACTTCAAGTGCTCTGTCCCTTTTTTCAATTTCTTTGGCATATTTAATACGAATTTCTTCATTCTATTCATCAATAAGTCTCTGAACTTTCTCGCACATAGTAACTTCTCCCTTCGTATCGTTTTTATAGAATCGTACTTTGTCAGAGAGCGGGCCGAAATCTTCGCAGGATGCATCGCTGTTTTTGAAGTACTGCAAAAGTTTCGTAATGTCTCTGTCGGTTGTTATTTTTGTATTCAGATAGATCTCGTGGACTCCGTTCGGAACTCTGTTTCTGCGGCCTTTAAGTTTTCGTTCGACTTCATAGTAGTTATCGCCAAGACCGAAAGGATCAAAACTCGAAATGAAGATAAAATACGCTTCCGGAAGCAGATCATAATCCCATCCTTTTTCAAGCATGACGGAATCGAGATTAGCCTGATAGGCTCTGATGCGCTTCGCGTGATTTCCTTCATTGGATTTCTGAACTTCGATATTGTATACACGTCCAGTATCGTCTTCAGCGAGAATATCCAGTATTACTGAATGAGAAATAAGATTGCGGATATGGTACTGGACTTTGCAGGCTTTAACGATAAGCGTATCGATGCCGGTTATTTCTCTGAGAACGTACGTACACACTTCCGTATCTTCCATGACCGCCGCAAAGAACGTGTCGTCCATGAGATTCATGCTTTTTACAAGTGCTTTTCTTGCTTCAATGGAACTGATGAATTCCCTGTAGCCGATTCGCCTCTTGTAACGTTTGTTTTTACTTGCTTTTCTGTTTATACCTTTGATTTTTTTCATGGTATCTCCTTTTTTATTATACCATGACCCGGGTCTATGGGCAATAAGAATTTTTAGATAGAATGGATAAATTTATCATCATTATTATAATACCACAAACGGAATCACATGTCAACTATTTCTAAGGAATTTAAATGGGTATATAATATTTGGCTTTTAAATTGATGTGGATGTGGCTGTTCTGCTGTATAATGGTAGTCTTCACCCCTGCGGGCCGAAGACTGCTATGGAAAAACCGAGCTCGCTCGGTTTGTATAATTGCGCCGGAGGCGCCTCATTTTCTTTCGGACGGCTGTTGCAGGATGATTTTGGGAAGAACCGATTCCGTTTTTCTGTTGTCATAAATGTGAAAATACAGTATAATCTATAGTAAAGACTACGGAGAAAGATCATTTAGAAATGATAATGTATGATTTTAAAATTGAGTCACAGCGATATCACTAATTAATTAGTGCGTGTTTTGTGAGTTGTTACAAACTTGAATTTTTTCTGTCAGAAATCTGTGCGGGAAGACACTGTATTTATAGAGGCCTTTAAAGGAAGTTTTACAGACTTCGAATGATTCTGAGTAAATACAAATCTTAGGGGGTATTTTTATGAAAAAGAAAACTTTAACTGCTGTTTTATTATCATCAGTGCTTTTATCATCTGTCTGTGCAGTACCTTTTGCCGGTGCAGCTGAACAGAACAACACTGATGTTAATGAGGAACAGAACTCCGGTATATCTACGGAAAACGGTGAGGAAAACAATTATTACACCGCTGCTCCGGCTGATGAAGTTACAGATGCTGAAACTGTTGAATGTTACGTATTATACAGAGTCAGTGATGTGTATACTGCTCATTTTCTGAATGAATATCAGGCTTCACTTGAAAAAAACGGAATAAGCGCTGAAGAAGCCAAAACCATGACAGGGGAGCTCAGAAAACAGATAAATGAAAACGGTGCTATAACTGATCCTGAAATTGAAAAACAGCGTCAGGAATACTGTACTCAGAAGATTGATGAGGAAATGGATAAAGCGTGCCAGACAATTGGTGTCGATCGCAAAGATGTTACCATAGTCAGAAACGAAATGAGTCATTGTATAAAAGGCGAAATGACTTCTAAGCAGATCACTGCTGCTGAAACACTTACCAGAAACTATGCGATTGTAACTGTTGGTGATGAAGTAGGCAAATACAAAGGAAAGATAGCAAACAAGCTGCTTCTGGACAAAATCAGAGAAGACGAAGAAAATATAGAAGTCTCTGTAAGGATAAAATCTGCTTCCGGAGAATTAGGAACAGTGACTGATAAAGAGCGTACCAGCTATGTAAAGGATATTTTTGATGCAGCCGGTATAGATTCTTTTGGAAGCATTAATCAGACTATGTTTAAATATCTTCAGATTGATGATGAATTTATTTACCTTCTTGAAACAGAAACTACGCTGAATGCTGAACAGCTTGAGAAACTTTGCGAAGCTGATGAAGTTCTTGAAGTAACTGCTTTACCACCTTGGCGTCAGGCGGAACCAACAGATCCGGTTGTAGCTCCGCCTTTAGAATCTGTCACCGGAGATCTTAATGGCGATGGCATAATCGACGTAAGTGATCTTACTATGCTTTCACTTGCACTGTTAGGAGACAATGAGCTGTCAGACAGTCAGAAGAAAAATGCAGATGTAGACAGTGATTCTGAAATAACTGTTGCTGACCTTGCAAGACTCAGACAGTATCTTTCAAAGAAGATCGTTTCATTTGATGATAAAACTCCGTCAGAACCAGTGAAAGATCCTTCTGCCGACGGATATGAGTTCAGCGTAAATTATTGTACGGCAAGTAATCAGATCATCGGTCCGCAGACTGAGGTTTTCACTTCAGAGAAAGAGCTTAATGAATATCTGGAACAGAATCAGGATAAAATGATAAGGCTTAATGATGAAGCAAACTATGATGCGGAATGGTTTGAAAATCATAATCTTGTTATGGTTCTTCTGAAGGAGCCATATCTGGATTTTGGTCATGAGGTTACTTATGTCGATAGTCAGAAAATTAAAATAACACGTTTAAAACAGCGTAATGTATCACCTATGGAAAAAGGCTGGGCTATCTTTATTGAACTGGACAAAGACTCAGAAATGAGCAGTGAAAAGATAAACGTTGTGATCACAGATAAAGAAGTGGACAGCGTAAGTGCGTATTTACAGGGAAAAAGGTAATAAACGGCGGTACAGAGTTTTTGATGTAAAGCAGATACAGGTGTGGTTTTGACGCACCTGTATCACCGAAAACGCGTCGGATATACAGGAATAATGGAGGTGAATGGTTCTGGAAGATGAAAAAATAATTGACCTGTACTGGGAACGTTCAGAAAGTGCAATAACGGAAACTGATAAAAAATACAGAAGCAGATGCATATATGTGGCGAGATCTGTTCTGAACGATATCTCAGATGCAGAAGAATGCCTGAACGATACATATCTGACAGCATGGAATCTGATGCCTCCGGAAAGACCGAAATTTCTATCTTCTTTTCTGTTCAAGATCGTAAGGAATCTTTCACTTAACAAATTAAGATTCAATAATAACAGCAAAAGAAAGAAGGATATCAGTTTTTCCACTGAAGAACTGGAAGAATGTGTTGACGGAAACAGCAGTGTTGAAGATAAATTTGATGAATCGGAAGTTGTAAATGCTATCAATGAATTCCTTGAATCGCTGAAAAAAGACAGACGGTACATATTTGTCAGAAGATACTGGTATCTTGACAGCATAGCAGATATTGCCGGACACTGTTCGATGACCGAGGATAATGTAATGAAAATACTTTCACGAACAAGAATGCAGCTGAAGGAATATCTTAAAGGAAGGGTGGGATAACAATGAATGCGGAGCAGCTGAGAAATGCTATATGGAAGATCGACGATAAATTCATAGCAGAAGCGGAGACATATGAACCGGAAACCAGAAGTATAAAGCCCGTATATATAATTGCGCCGGCATCAGCTGCCGTCATTGCTTTGTGTACCTGCCTGCATTTTCACAATTCAGTAAATCAGATGCTTGCTCCTGAGATAGATAACGGTGTAATTGTTACTGATACAGTTACTGAAACCGAATCTTGTGAAACCGATGCTTCAATAACAGAAATACAAACGGAAACCTCATATTCAGCGGAAACAGGTTCAGCTGTTATGAATACGGAAACATCTTATACGGAATCCGGATATGAAAGCAGTACTCCGTATGCAGTGACAGTTCCTGCAAAAACAGAAACACCATCAGGAGGCGGCAGTTCCGGGGAAAAGACTGTGGTCACTCAGGGCAGATCTGAGATCACATTACAGCCGGTAACAGAAGAAACTGATGTTCAGACGATCATGCCTGTTACTGAGCCTGCCGTTACAGTTCCTGCAGATACAGAAAAGGTAACTACCGAAAATATCGGTGAACTTCCGACTCCTACACTGTGGCCGACTGTAGAACCGACTCGTCCACCGACGGTAGAACCAACAACAATTGCCCCGACCCGTACACCGACGGTAAAACCAACAATTGCCCCAACCCGTTTGCCGACGGTAGAACCGACAATGGTACGCCCGACGACAGAACCAACAGCAACTAGTCCATGTGTGATCTACTATGAGTATGAAGATTATTCACATTCTTTCATCAAAGAACTGGACTTAA
>JAGDDO010000062.1 GCA_017848205.1 Oscillospiraceae bacterium
GAGAATGTAAGAGCCAGACTTTCAAGACTGAGAAAGCGGCTTAAAAAGTATCTGAAAAAGAAGGTGGGGCTATAATGACAACAGAAAAGCTCAGAGATATTTTTGGAAAGATAGATGATGAATTTATAGAAGAAGCGGAAATCTATGTGCCGGAACATAAAAGCAGAAAACCGGTATATATAATTGCACCGGCATCGGCTGCAGCTATCGCAATATGTGCCGGTGTCAGTTATTATAATTCTGCCGGAGCTCCTCACAGAACTGAAATAAGTAACAGTTATACGGTTACAACGACATTTACAGAAAGTCAGGTGTTTGAAGAAATTCCTGAAAAAACAAATGAGACAGATATAATTGCCGATGGCATTAATTTAACCGAATCAGAAGTTGTAAACACAGAAATAACAGCAACCGGAAATAACGGCGTTACACAACCGGACAGTGATTTTTATGAAACAACAAAAATTCCGCATGAAGCAGAAATAAGCTCAGATGAGAGTACTGTTCAGAACGCTGAAACCGCAGCAATACCTCATAGTTATACAGAACCTGTTGAATCGAATATACCTGATGTCGGAACTGTTCCTGATACGCTAAACATTTCAGAAACAGAGGCCAATCCGAACTATCCTGTTGTTCAGGTGCAGGTAGTTACAAGTCATCCTGTATCAGATATTACAGAAATTTCAGACTCTGTGACATTATCAGAATCTGAAATCAGTATAGAGAAATTCCCGCTAATTCTGAAAACATCTGATGGAGTGATTTATACGCGTTTCGGTACAGCAGACAAAGATCAGGTTGGACGATTCATTAAGAAAGAAACTTTTTCAGCTAATGACGGCAGTACTTATGAACTCAGTGAATATGCATTAAAAGATGCTTTGGAACAAATGATAGTGCTGTTGTATTTCGAAGAATATAACAGTTTTGTAGGGTACATGAATGATAGTTACAAACCTTCGAGATATTAAGGCAGTCATAAATGGTATAAAGGAGTGAATTACTTATGAAAAAGAGATCATTGATTATTTCAGGTATAACAGCTGCACTGATGATTTTCCAGACAGCAGCTGTAGTATATGCAGATGAAAATACAGCAAATAAGTGGAACGGTACGGAACTTGATATAAATAATCCGACGGGTCCCTGGGCACCGTATAAGTTTGTTTATGAACTTCTGAATGAAGTAACTGAACTAATGAGAAACAATCATGATATCGATATACGTGCAGCAAGTGACAGACTTGATTTGGATAATCCTGAGAATAGTAAAGTGGAGATAAAAGTAGGTAACAGAGAATCTGCACAGGCTGTAAGAGATTACATAGTGTCCCGTGGATATTCTGAAGATATTCTTAAATTGGTTGTTGATTCGTCTTTTATGCCCTACACACAAGTTTTGGTTGTTGGCTTTGGCGATATAAACTACGACGGAACAATTGATATTACTGATCTTACATCATTGTCTCTTGCACTTTTAGGCGATAGTGAACTTACTGAAGAACAAAAATCTGCAGCCGACATTGACGGTGACGGAGCCGTAACTCTTGCCGACCTTGCAAGACTTCAGCAGTATCTTTCAAAGAAGATAGATTCACTCAGATAAAGCTATTATCCGTCAACCTATATTTTTTAGAACTTATTCAGAATAAAATGCGGAAGTCTCATCATAAAGAGATTTCCGCATTTTCTATATGCTGAAAAGGTATCAGGCACCGCGATGCCTGATACTATCGAATAGCTGCCGAAGGCAGTTCACCATAAAAATATTAAAAATTTTCTGTTACCTATGAGATCCTTTTTACACTATACAGACAGAGGGGGAAAAACAGTATATAAAAAACCCTTTAGGAACCAAAAGAAAGTTTTATAAAAAATGAAAGGATCGTTTAAAATGAGAAAGAATAAGATTGCTGCTGCAGTGTCATCATTTATGATCGCTGCATATATGACCGTCCCGCTATATGCTGAAAGTGCAGTTCCGAAAGCCAAACCAAGCGAATATGTTCACGGTGACGTAAACCTTGACGGTGTGATCGATGTTACGGATATTACACAGCTCGGACTTGCTCTTGTTGATAAAGTCGTACTTGACGATATTCATTTCGCATATTCAGACGCTGACTATGACGGTGAAGTGAATCTCGTGGACTATGCGACACTGAGACAGTACGTTTCAAAGAAAATAACTTCTTTGCCTGCACCAAAGGCGGTTTCATATGTTTCATACGAAGAGCGTAAGAAATCAAGTAAACAGACTGCAGAACCGGATTATACTCCGGATCCGTCATCTGTTCCTTCTGAGGAACCTGAGCCGGAAGTCGAAGAAACCGGTGTTGTAGCCAAACCTGTACCTACTTATCTGCCGATGGTATTTAATAAAACCCTTGACGCAGACGGATATATGAAATTTGCTGCCGGTTCAGCAGCGAAAGTTCTCGTTGATTCTGAAGATACGAGGGGTAAGGAAAATCCGGTATATTCACCGTTAAGCTATTACATGGCTCTTTCCATGGCAGCGGAATGTGCGAACGGCAATACCCGTGACGAGATAGTTGATGTACTCGGTGCAGAAGATATTGAAGATCTGCGTTATGAAAACGACCTGCTTTACCGTGCATTCAGACTTGACGGTAATTCGGATTACTGTATTGTTTCAAATTCAGCCTGGTTAAACAGTAAGTGGAATTTCAAACAGGATGCCTTTGATACGCTGGCAAAGAATTATTATGCAACATCATATTCAAGAGATTTCAGAAAAAAAGAAGAAACAGAAGCGGAGATATCTGAATGGATATCAAGAAAAACAAAGGAAAAGATAAAGCCTGACATATTTATCTACGATCCGGAAAGTGATATAGTTCGTCTGATCAACGCTGTGGCATTTAAGGATGCCTGGAAAGAAGAGTTCGACGCCGAAATGACTAAGAAGAATAATTTCTTCAAACGCGACGGCAGTAAGATATCCTGTGATTTTATGAAAGAGCATAATACTGGCACAGAAGTAGGAACGGCTGATAAATTCATGATGTACAGCAAGGAAATGAAGAACGGCTATACTATGAATTTCGTTCTTCCTGATGAAGGTGTGGATATAAATGATATTCTATCCGATGAAAAAGCTGTTTCAGATATTTATTCAGGAAATCTTGATTATAAGAAAAATCTCACTGTTGATTTCATTGTTCCTAAGTTTGAAGTAACATCGGAATATGATCTTATAGATGCTTCAGAGAAACTTGGAATAAAAGATGCTTTTAGAGGAGAATCTGATTTCAGCACGATCATCGACTATGCTGAATACGGTTTTGGCCCGGGAGATGTTGCGATAAACGCTATAGATCATCAGGCACAGGTGAAGATAGATGAAAATGGCGGTGAAGCCGAAGGTTATACTCAGGTAGTAATAGGTACAACTTCACCTACAACTTTCCCTGGCCAGTACTTATTATTCAAGCTTGACAGACCGTTCTTCTATTATATTTCCTATAAAAACAATGTGCCTTTATTCGCAGGTATCATTGACAATCCGAATGAGTGATCAGGGTACCTTCCGGCTCCGAAAATTAAGGAGCGCGGTTTTGATACAGTAATTTTCATCCATATGGATTACTCTGAATAAATAAAACAAGCGGGAGCACCGGTAAATCAAAATCCGGTGCTCCCGTTTGCTCTGTATAAAGGTAGTCTTCACCCCTGCGGGCCGAAGACTGCTATAGAAAAA
>JAGDDO010000629.1 GCA_017848205.1 Oscillospiraceae bacterium
GATCCAGTACTGCGGGAGAAACATTGCTGAAAAGGAATATGCCGAAACAGTATCGAAAGTAAAAAAAGCTGCGGACGAAATAGTATCGGAAGGATTTCCGCATCCAACAGTTTTTGAACTTGAAACTGCAGCTGCATTCTGCTTTTTCGCGGCACACGACTGCGATCTCGTGCTCATCGAAGCCGGAATGGGCGGACGCACTGATGCAACAAACGTAATAAACAGCAGTGAGCTTTCGATAATCACATCAATAAGTCTTGAACACACAAAATTTCTCGGAAGCACTATTGAACAGATAGCGGCTGAAAAAGGCGGCATTATAAAACAGGGCGGAAGCGTACTGACACTTATGCAGAATCAGGCAGTGACAGGCGTTCTGACAGACATTTGCAAAAAGCAGAATGCAGATCTGACAATTACTATGATCTATAACATTTCAGACTACAGCTTTTCCGGATCTGCCCAGACATTTACCTATCAGGACCTTAAAGATCTTAAAATACAACTTCTCGGAAAATTTCAGACTGAAAACGCTGCCTTAGCTGTGGATGCCTGCCGTATACTTAACGACAAGGGGTACGTCATCAATGAGAGAAGCATCCGCGAAGGTCTTGAAGACGCAAGATGGCCCGGCAGATTTGAAGTGATAAGAGAATCCTCGCCTATGTTCATCATTGACGGAGCTCACAATGTATCGGCTGCCAAAAGGCTCAGGGAAACAATTGACATATGTTTTACCGAACGACATATAACATATATAATGGGGACTTTCAAGGACAAGGAATATTCCGAAATTGCAAGATACACTACCAAGCGTGCAGACATGATCTATACTGTCAGCACCGAAGGAAAACGCGGTCTCGATGCTGAAAAGCTTGCCGAAGCAGTGAAGCCTTATAACAGCAATGTAAAAGCTGTTTCATCAGTTGAGGAAGCCGTTTCAAAATGCTTTGAAGATAACTGTGACATCGTTATAGCTTTCGGCTCACTGTCATTCCTTAGAAAAGTAAAAGACTGCGTAAACGGAGCAAAAGATAAATGAATCTTAAATACCAGAGGATCTTAAAGAACAGATCCTATATTACCCTTATAAAAAGCGTTGAAAGCAAAGAAAGAAACAGGTTTTTCTGCCGTCACGGCATGGAGCACCTTATCGCTGTGGCGAGAATTGCATATATCATTTCCCTTGAAGAACAGAATGGAATATCAAAAGATCTCATCTACGCTGCTTCACTTCTCCATGACATCGGCAGAGCCGAAGAATATGAAACCGGACGCTCACACAACGAAGCCGGTGCCGAAAAAGCTGAAGCCATTCTGCTTGAATGCGGTTATTCTGATGATGAGATAAAAGAAATAACCGCCGCTATACGCACACACGGTCACGACGGATATCCCGAAAAAGCATCTGCTCTTGAAAGACTTCTGTGTACGGCGGACAAGCTTTCCCGCACATGCTTTAACTGTCCCGCTCACGAGGAATGTAACTGGACTGCAGATAAAAAAAACGAAACGCTGTTTTACTGAAAATGTGCCGGCCCGGTAACATTATCACGTAAACTGACAGATACCCGGAAAGCAGAAACAGTTCTGCTGAACCCGGAACAGCAAATACTCAAAGGAAGTGCAAACACTATGATCATCGGAAACAAAAACTTTGAAGGACACACCTACATAATGGGCATACTTAACGTTACCCCTGATTCAGTCTCGGACGGAGGAAAGTTCAATTCCATTGATGCCGCCCTTAAACGTACTGAACAGATGATAGCCGAAGGTGCTGACATTATCGACATAGGCGGAGAATCCACAAGACCGGGTTATGTA
>JAGDDO010000630.1 GCA_017848205.1 Oscillospiraceae bacterium
ACAGTAATCAGAATTCTCGTCTTTTGCTCCGTACTTTTCAGGGTCAAAAGGAACCTTCTGACTTGTCTTAAGATACCTGCATATAGCCTTCTGCATGTTGCCGATATCACTGTAATGCTGCACACGCTTAGGACATCCCGGCTGGCAGCATGCATTTACAAGTATCTCGCATATGTCCTTTTTACGTATCTTTTCAAGAACGTCAAATTTATTATTGAAGTCGTAGTCAAGAACAACGATATCATAATTTCTGTCAGTCTCTTCGTTGAGTGCATCGATATCAGTTATTCTCTTGCAGGTGGAACTTGTGATTTTGTAGTCCGGATATTTCGTTCTTATATATTCCTCAAGAAGAGGAGACACAACTATAACTCCGTTTTTTCCGTTATTGGCAGTCTTAAGAACGTAGTTGCAGAAATCATCCTTAAGATCTTCTTCCGTTATGTTCGGATTTGTAAACGTAAAACGAAGCGGGATACCGAGCTTGTCAAACTCGCGTACTACGATCTTTACCGTATTCTTGTCGAATACGCCGTTTACTATTCTGCCGCCGTTCCACAGAGACTGAGGAAAAGTACCGAAAACCGATGCTATTTCCAGTCCGTCAATAAAAAACTCAGGATACTGTTTTAATATTGCAAGAAAAACTCTGTTAAAATGATAGTGCACTGCAAAATCAGGCAGATGAAATTTAATACTCATTATTCCTCCGGTTAATATCAGGCTTCATCAGAGATAACTTCTCCGAATGCAAGCTTTTCAAATTCACTTATTGAAACAGGTCTTGAAAAGCAGAACCCCTGAATTATCTTTCCGCCTGAATCCTTAAGTATTTCTTTTTGCCAGTCGAATTCGACACCCTCAATAACTATATCTTTCTTTATTTCACGGAGAAAAGCGATTATACCTGAAACAAATTCACGGTTAAAGCCTTCGCCGATCTTATCTATAAGTCCTTTGTCGATCTTGATTACGTCAAACGGAAGCCTCTGGAGAGCAATAAGTGATGAGTAGCCTGATGCAAAGTCATCCATCAGAAGCTTGAATCCGTTGTTCTTAAGTCCTACCATTACATCCTGAAGAGCGTCCTCACTGTTTTCAAGAAGGGCACTTTCTGTGATTTCCACTTCAATAAGTTCCGGTGGGATATCATATTTCTTGACAAGATCAGCAAACTCCTCTACGAAAGTATCATGAATGATATGCATTCTCGAAACGTTGACTGATACAGGAATGTCTTTATAACCTTTGTCGCGCCATTTCTTGATGACCTTGCAGGTCTCTTCCCAGACAAAGCGGTCAAGAGTTATAACGAAGCCGTTCTTTTCGAAAATAGGAATGAACTTGCCCGGCGAGATTATCTCTCCGGAAACGTGGTCTTTCCATCTTACAAGAGCCTCGGCACCTACTACCTCGCCTGTGAATATGTTGCACTTCGGCTGAAGAACTATGTAGAAGTCATTGTTTTCAAGTGCTGTGATCTTATTACTTTCAACGAATTTCTGAACCTTATGGTTCTCGTCAAACTTTTCATCATAGACTGCATAGATCTGAAGAAGATTTCCCTTGACAGTCTTGAGTGCAATGCCTGCATAATCGCACAGAATACTGATATCCATATCGGAACCGGCATTTTCGCAGATACCGAAATGAACTGTAATAGGCATATACTTTTCAGCACTCTTCTTTATTTCTTCATTTGCCCGTTCGATCTTCTGGATGAGAGCTTCCCTGAATACATATCCGGTGCAGACTACAAACACGTCATTTCCAAGATAGCCGAAAACTGCATCCGGACCAAACACATTTGTAAGATCTTCAGCGATTCCGAGAAGAATGAGATCGCCTATCTCCCAGTCAAAAATATCGTTTATAAAACTGAAATTATCAACATCCACACGTACTATCGCGTATGATCTTGAAGGATCAGCATCAATATATTCAAGTGCCCTCTGAGCAAATGCCTCACTGTTATAGAAATTTGTCTTGCTGTCATGTTCAGCCTGATATTTGAGTTTTTCTACTACCCCGTTGAACTCATTAACAAGCTTGCCCATTTCGTCATTTGTCTTGACTTCCATTGGATTTTCAAAATTGTTTTCTGAAATTCCCTTGACACTTTTGCGGACATCATTGATCTCTTTTACTATTTTGTCAGAGAAACTCATGACAAACCCGATAATAACGCATATACTTATGATCGATATCACGATCAGCATGATCATGGTCGGTCTGGCCTGTTCCATAAGAGGAGCCATAGGAACTACGTAGTAAAGACTGTAATTATCCAGGTCAGGTAACTCCTGCGTTTTCATTATATACGCAGCACCGTTGACAGTCAGAGTCACCTTTTCGTTTTTATAACTCTTAGCTTCCTCATAGATCTGGTTAATGTCAGAATTATCACCGCTGCTGTAAAACAGTCTGTCCTCGTTGTCTGTAATAAACCAGAGCTGTTCCCTTATGTTTGTCTGCATTCCGATCATTGATAAAAGAGCACCGTCATTTGATCCGAAAGTAAATGCTGCTACACATTGTCCGGAATGATTGATCACAGGATAAACAAATGTAAACATTGACTCATCCTGTTCAGGAGAAGATACTCCTACCATGTAGTTCTGACCCTGCTTCAGCTTTTCTTCATCATACCAGTATTCATTTCCTGTAAATTCAGCACTGTATCCACGCGAGCCTATGACCATTTTTTTATCAAAGGCTGCTATCTGAACTTTTGACAGAATAGAACTGAGTGAAGCCATTCTGTTGGCAGATTCATTGATAGCCTTGACAAACAGCGCATTGTTAGGGCTGTTCTCGATCCGCCCTAAGATCTCAGCTGTATCGGATTCGAGCTGATTTCTGTTGAGAGCTGTATTGATGTTACTTTCGAGTATGCTGATCTTGGAATTCTGCTGTCCGATCATGGCACTCATCATATTCTGAGAAGACATCCTGTGAGCAAGCGTTATACTTATAAGGCATATCATACCCATGACTATGGCTGCCGGAAATATACACTGAAGCAAAAAACGGTTTTTCATTTTTCCTTCGCGCGTTTTTTTCTGTTTTTTCTCTGGTTTTGACGGATTATCAGACATAATATCCCTCCCAATTCATCCCTTGTATCAATATTAAACTGTCGGATATAAGACTGTCTTTTACTGATAAGTATATTATACTAAAAACCACCTAAAAAATCAAGCTTTTTAGGTGGCTTTTTCTCTTTTATCACTAATTAAAGCAAGCGACAAAATATTCCGGCGGTTACATTCAGTCTGCAGGCACGGAACTATCGCAGTCAGAGGGTGTAATAAGTCATTCCGGACTGTAAAAAAAGGGATTACTATAACTGTTTGCGGTGGATGTTGTCAATGTCCTCCATTGTACCTCCGCCGGTGTCATTTTCATCACGGAATTCGCCTTTTTCAACAAGTCTTAAGAACGCATCAACAACATCGGAAGTCAGCTGAGTACCGCTTACTTCCTTCATGATCGAAACAGCCTTGTCAAAGTTCATACGCTTTCGGTAAGGTCTGTCAGAATACATAGCGTCAAATGTATCAGCAACTGCAATTATCTGGGCTACGCGTGATATTTTATCTTCCTTCAGTCCCTTAGGATATCCTTTTCCGTCCGGTCGCTCATGATGCATACCGGCACCGACTGCCAGTTCAGGCATAATGCTGATATTCTTCAGAGCTTCATATCCAAGTGCTGAATGAGACTTTATTATATTGAATTCAGTATCAGAAAGCTTGCCCGGCTTGTTAAGTACCTCAGGCGGTATGCCTATCTTGCCTATGTCATGAAGAAGCGCAATATTGTAATACTTTTCAATTGTATCTTCATCACAGCCAAGTTCCTTCGCAAGCATTGCAGTATACTCAGCCACACGTGTGGAATGACCGTTGGTGTAACTGTCCTTCATATCTATGACCTTCGCAAAAGACAATACGATCTCACGGATGAGTTCTTTCTGCTGTTTTGCCTTTTCCTCATATTTTCTGGTACGGTATGAAATATACATTTTCAGAAGAAAAGCAGCCAGACCGGCAATAAGCACCAGACCAATAATATGAACTATTATTTTTTCATACCATTTCTTCACCTTGATGATGTTGATAACAGTTTCCTTGCTGCTGTCTCCCTGCGGATCATCAATGGTCATAACGAAAGTATAGTCGCCGCCGCGCAGATTGGTGTATGATGTAGGTGTAAGTTCACTTCTCTTGACTGTAGTCGGATTATGTTCAAATCCCTTCAGATAATAGGTTACGTCAGGATTCATCAGCGAATAATTGTATACGTAGCTGTAAATAGTAAGCTTAACTGAAGATGACGGAATAACGTAGTTTCCGTTTTCATCAGGGAAAATATACGATCCGTCCACTTCAACGTAAGGAACAGAAACTTTAATGTCACTGACACTTTCAAACGGTTTTTCTATATTCACAGCCGCAACACCTGTAGTGCCGGCCATGTATAGTTCACCCTCCGGTGAAAGATAACTGTAGGCATTTGAGGTAGCCACGCACGGAAGTCCGTTGTCCCTGCCATAGTACAGATAATGTATATCCTCGTCCTTAAGAACTTCTTCAGTTTCGGAATCGTAAATACCGTTTGAACTGAGGATCCACAGCTCATCGGAACTGTTCTGGAAGACATCAAAATTATTAGGATAAGGAAAATTATTAATAGTCCTTACCTTATAGTGTTCATCCATGCAGCTGAGAGAGTTGCTGGTAATGATCCAGTAAAGGTCTCTCTTAAGATCCTTCTTTATTCTCATAACAACATCAGATGAAAGATCCTCTTCAGCAACACTGAGATGTTTTAATTCATTGTTTTCACTGATAATATAGAGTCCGCCGCCGTCTGTACCGATGATGATATCACCGTTATCTGCTTTGACCGCAGTAAGTATTTCGGTATTGTCTATGCCGTCCTCTTTGCCGTATACCTTTTCAATCTTACCGTCACGGATAACAGCAAGTCCTCCGGTGCATACTGCCATTAACGATCCGTCTTCGCACTCGCAGACAGTTCTTATTCGTTCCGAAGGCATACCATCATCCTCAGTATATCTTGTTACTTTGCCGTGATCATAGCAGACAAGTCCGAGATAACTGAATGTCGAAAACCAGAGCCTGTCGGACGAATCCCTGTATATCGAACGGATTCGCTTGTCCTTAAGCAGTATAAGAAGATCGGTGTCACGGAATGTGCTGCCGGATGCATTTACCGAAGAAGTTAACGGTATGCTGTCGATGGCATTTCCGCCGGAGAGCACCTTAAGTCCCTCGGTTTTTGTAGCTATCCAAATCTTATCATCATATACACATGTCGATTCGACGACCTGATCAGAAAGACCGTACTTTTCAAACAGGTCGAGAAACTGATTAGGAACTATCTTCATAACGCCCTGTTTTGATGAAGCAAACCAGATGTTTTTCTGATAGTCGACCGTCATGTTTTCCACTGATGTATTCATCGGAATATTACTGATCGGAACAAATCTTCCCTCATACAGGAACCCTATGCCGGAGTCGGTACAAACCCAGATCATATCTCCGATCCTGTCAATATAGTTTACGTACTCCAGAGGCTTTATCATGATCATCTTTTCAGCCTTGAAATTCTTCTGAAGCTTACCGTAGTAAATGACTGAACCCTTGTTGCCGATGTAAAAATAGCCGGGATTATCGCTGTCAGGAAGTATAGCGTGAATATCATCAATACCAAGATCAGATGAACTGTAATATCCGGTAAGCTTCTCCCCGCTTATCGTGAAGACCGAACCGCTCATCGTCACACCACATACGGCACCGCCCTCACAGGTCCTGATCCTTCGGATATATTCCTCATTGAGCTCTTCGCAGTCAAAGTTATGGAGTATTCCTTCAGCGTCAACATAGGCAAGACCTTGTGTAGTTCCCAGCCACACATTGCCGTATGCGTCTTCTGTTATAGAACGTACTGAAAGGGATTTAAGCCCCTCATTGTGTTTGTAAAGCCGGAACTCCCCGTTTTCCATAACCGCAGCACCGCTGTCATTGGTGCCGACCCACAGACGTCCGCTTGAATCTTCATAAAGGCTTACAACGCTTGTAACACCTGTGGATGCTTTGATTCGTTCAAAATTACAGCCGTCATATCTTATAAGTCCGCTGTAACATCCGATCCAGATAAATCCGTCCGATGACTGAATAACAGCATTCGCTTCTCCTGTAGGCAGACCGTTTGTATTATCATAAAGAACAGCAAGATATCCTTCGCCGCTTCCTGTAGGATCAACAGCCAGTGTCTCTTCATCAACAAACCTTGTAAATTCATCGGAATAAACCGGCATAATACTGCCGCAGATCCCAAAGGAAGGCATACATAAAACAGCAATCGAAGTAACAGCAGAAACACATGCTGCCGCAAAACGTTTCAGTTTAGTCTTATCACTTACCATTTTTATCATCCCCGCAGATCATAAATAATCAACAAACACTGACAGCTGGGAGATAGCCTCGCTTCATACCTGTTTAAAACTGACCAGTGCTGTAATACAGATCATAAATATTGATACAATAGATTATAGCACAAATTAAATGAAAAATCCAGCATATTATATCCATTTAATACTTATAATTTTTAGTGTAAAGAATATGACAAAAAAAGCAGACCCGTTTGTTCAACGAATCTGCATATGAGATGATATTCTTTTTAAACTAAGGACACACTGATTAAATCGGAAATCCGGCTTCGCCGGATTTCCGGAGGTGGGATTTGCGGGCCTTCGCCCCGGACCCCACGCTGATTTATGAATAAATCAGCGTTTCCCTAATGATCAGAAGCATACCCTGAATTCTTCGTCGGCAAGGGTTATGAGGCTGTCATTTTTAAGTCTGTATTCCTTTTTACCCTTAAGAAGCTGATCATCAAGATAAGTATGGTTTGTGGAATTGTGATCCACAATGTATAAAACGCCCTTTTTGTTTATGATGTCAGCATGCATTCTGCTGATGGCACAGTTGTCAGAAATACAGTAATCAACTGTCTTGCTGTCAGAGCCGATACGGAAACGCTTTCCTTTTATCTCTATTTTTTCGTCGTTTGCTGTTCTGACAAGAACAGGTGTTCTGTTTTCTTCCCTGTTCTTAAGTATAACTGTTCCCTTTGCATCTTTTTCCCTGATGAAATAACCGTTTTTTCCGTCACTGAAACCTGCCATCAGTGCATCGTCATCTGAAAATGCATCCTGCTTTTTCTCAGTCTTTTCGCCTTTTGCCTTTTTTCCGAGAATTCCGGAGAAAAATCCCTTAAAACTGCTTTCATCTTCGCTTTCATGATCATCATCCGCGAAACTGTCAAGCATTGAAACCGGTTCTGAAACTGTTTTCCTTATCGGTTCCTGCAGAACTTCACAGAAGGTATTTTCGTTTCCTTTAATGTTCTCGGAAGATGCTGAAGCTTTTTCATGATTATCAGTCTCCTGCTTGACAGCTGTGCTTTCAGGTTCACCTACCATATTTCTGATAACAGTAAAATCAGGCTCTTCCCCGCTGTTAAGTATTCCAAGTATCTTTCCTATGTAGTCGCAGTTTTCTGAACTGTCAAACTTTGCACGACAGATAAAATCCTTAAGGAATGCCCTTACCGGCACCGAACTGTTCCCGTCATCAATAAAAGGCATGACACAAAGATGAAGCTCTGATCTTTCTTCATCGTAGAACATTCTGTCCGTGTCAAGAATTATTGAACCTGCATCCATCATGTAATCTTCGCACATTGCAGAGGCCTCAAGAACTGTGCTGATAACTGAAACGATCTCTTTTCTTGAAACGACCCTTTCGAGCATTTCAGTCAGTGTAACAAACGGTGTAACATCATAGCGGACTGTCGTTACATCATCGACATGCATAACTGTAAACGGAAGCATACCTGCAATATTGTTGTTTTCAAGCATTCCGAGAGCGACTGTATCGAGAACAGCGCCGTTATCTGACTCAATAATAAAAGTTGCCTTTTTTCCATCTTTTTCAATGTAATTTCTCATAATAAAATTCATTCTCCTTACTGGTAATTAAGTTCTTTCCTATATTATACAGCATTTTAAATGTCATGTCAAGTAGTTCCATAATATTTTTTAAATTTTTCCTTATTTCTGATTTAACCAGTTAAGGAAAACACTGATCATGAATAAATCAGCGTTTTCTTAAAAGAACAGTAAAAAAGCGAAAGCACCGTATTACACAGTACTTTCGCTGTAATTCATTATATATCTGATCCGGAGACATCTCCCCGGTACCATTGTTCCGAAGATCAGTCGTCAATAAACGATCTGAAAGCCTTATAGGCCATGTAGAGGTCAGCCTTTGCTATAACTTCATACGGAGCATGCATTGAAAGTACCGGTACGCCTACATCTATAACATCGACATTCATTGCTGCTATGTACATTGCTACAGTACCGCCGCCGCCTGCGTCAACCTTACCAAGCTCACCTGTCTGCCAGATAACGCCGTTCTTGTTCATAAGAGCACGGATGCGTCCTGTAAACTCGGCAGAAGCATCAGATGTACCGTACTTGCCGCGTGAACCGGTATATTTGGTAACAACTACACCATAATTGATGTAGGAAGCATTGTTCTTTTCCATTACGCTCGGATAAGTAGGGTCAAAAGCAGAGTTTACGTCTGCAGAAAGGCATTCTGACTTTGAAAGAACTGTTGTGGCTCTTTCGCCGAAATCTGCCGCAAGATCTTCAATAAAATATCTGAGGTATGAAGAATTAAGACCTGTATTTCCGTCACTGCCGATCTCTTC
>JAGDDO010000063.1 GCA_017848205.1 Oscillospiraceae bacterium
GACCTTTGATATTTTCTTTATCGACACGCAGGTACGATTTTTAAATAGCAGTCTTCGGCCCGAAGGGGTGAAGACTACCATTTATACAGACCAGCGGGAGCACCGGATTTTTTACCGGTACTCCCGCTGACTATCTTTATTCAGAGTAATCCACATGGATGAAAATTTTATTTCTGTGTCGGATCGTTTACGATACCTACGAAAAGCGGAACGCCGTCTTTATTGGAAATGAAATAGATAAACGGTCTGTCTGCTTTAAACTCATAGTCCTCCGGAGGCATGGAAGTCGTCGGGTCCGCGTTTATTATTGTGTATGCAGCGGCCTCGCAGCCCTTTTCATCAACGTCAATTACCGCTTCATGAATTATATCACTCACACGGGCTCCGTCCAGTCCGTTTTCTTCATACTTTACAAGAGGCTCTATATCAAGTTCGTTGAAGATCTTCGTAACTCCGGCATCCTTCAGTGTGGATACAAGATCAAATTTCGAGCCGGAACTGAACTTCGGGATATCGGCAATTACATTTCTTGCTTCACCGGTTTTCGCCATAAGAACTCTGTTCATAACTTCACTGTCGGAAACAATATCATTTACGTTCTTTCCATCAGCAGGCAGGATAAAATTCATTTTATATCCGTCTTCAAAGCTCTTTATATATGCTGTAAAAGCTTCATCTTCAGTGATACGCCCGTATTTGTCTTCTCCGTGCATAAACATACAGTTTATGTCTCCGTCGCTGCCGTGGAAAGCGCCTTCTTCACCGGCACGGAATTTTGTATTCCATTTCTCCTTGAATGTAACTGTATTGATTATCTTAAGCAGTGTCTTTTTCTCTTCTGTATCTGCCGCAATGAACGGCTTGAATTTTCCTGACGTATTCTGACTGATCCATTCCGATATATCGTCACATTCCGGCTGCGATTCGAAGTCACGCAGGAATGATGCTGTATAGTATTTATCAGCAAGAGTTTTCAGCTTGTCTTTCTCAAAATTATACTGACGTGCAAGCCAGATAGAATTTGTCATACGGCAGTACTTGTCAAATTCATCAAAATAGAGCGAATCAAAAATATCTTTATTGATTTTTCCGAGTTCTTCAGTGCCGGATACCTGCAGGAAATCTGTAAGTTCCGCAAGGCTGTCTCCGTCTGAGCATTCCGTCAGCACTGAAACCGCCATGTAGACACTAAGCGGTGAATAGATCCTGTTGCTGCCGCCGTTTTCATCTTTCGTATTCAGAAGAACGTCGTCGGAGAAGGAGGATGCAAAGTCAAGATAGCTGTTTACCACATCCTGATCAGCTTTACGGCTGTATAAATTATACACAGGTGACTCGATAATATCATCTGAAAGTAAGTTCCTGTTTCCCGTACCGAAAGTTTTTATCTTGGTGTATATAAGATCTACTATGTTAAATTTTCCGTCCATATTTGCATCAGCTGCAAACTGCGAAAAACCATCTTCAAAGGTTTCTTCACCTGTCATGTAAAGCATCTGCCCTGTAATATCGACCGCACCGATCTTTCCGTCTCCGTCCGTATCACCTGAAACAACGAATCTGTTACCATGATTTTTCGCAAAAAATTCAGCATAGGAATCAGGGTTTCCGAAAATTGTAACCGACTGATCCAGCATCTCGATCGATGTAACGCTGTCCGGAACAGCTATACCTTTCAGTGATCTGAAGTCTTTAAACGCTTCATGCTGTATCACAGCACATCCCGAAGGAATACTGAGATATTCAACAGAAGGGCTGGACAGAGCCGAGATGACTTTTACTGTTTTATCGCCGTATACCGGATTTATCGAAAATACTTTTTCATCTGATAATATTTCACCGGAAAGCACTGAAAAACTTCCGTCATCATCCGGCCACCGGTACATCTCGCTCTGAGTCAGGCTGAAATTTACCTGACCGTTATCAGTGACCGACTCCGCACCTGCATAAACATTCCCTGAAACTCCGGCAGCCAAAGTACATGCCGTCAGTACTGAAATAATATTTTTGATCCTCATAATAAAAACCTCCCCGTTTTTCATTTATTCCTTAAAAAGCTGAATGATCTGCCACGCTGCACTTTAATTATTCCGGCGCGGCTTCAAACCCTGATGAGATAAGTTCATCCATCGAAAGCACCTGCTCATCAAGTGCAAAGTATTCATCGGCTGTGTACTCATATTCCTTTTTCAGAACATAGTCACCTTTTTTCAGAAAATCAAAGTAATCGTAACCGTAAATGATAACATCGTAAATGCAGATGGTATATGCATCCGGTGACTTTACTCTGTAGTTTCTGCCGGATACGCTGTAGATTTTTTCGCTTCCGTCTGCCATGTCCGCATCAAATTTTATGCGGTAGATCTTATCGGTAAATCCAGGTACTGGCTTAAGCTCAGAAGTAAAAGATTCGCCGCCGTGTGATGCAGTACCTGCACCTTGCGGCTGTACAGCAGCTTCCGTTACAGCTTCAGTCGCTTTTGGTTCCTCTGTCGCCTCTGCAGATGCATCAGTGATCTGATTTTCCGGTTCAGTTACAGGAACCGGACTTTCAGTCACTCCCGCCGGAGCTTCAGTAAGTCTTACCTGAGTTTCAGCAGCCTTTACCTGACTTTCCGTTCCCTTCGGTTTCTGCGTTACGTTTTCTGCAGTCACCCTGACGGCTTCACTCACTTCCGTTACAGCTGCCTGATCGGTTCCGGAAAGATCAGAAACAGTTACATCTGTTCCGGACACATTCTGCTTTTCAGAAACCGTGACATTTGTTACCACACTCTCCGTCTTCCCGGTAACCTGTGAAGTTTCCTCCGTCACCGATACGGCAGGTATCATGAGCTCATAATCATTTCCTCCGTTACCGGCTGTAAGATACTTTACAGCAAAGGAAAGCGGAAAGAAAAGCACTGCTGCTGCGACTGCAAACCTTACAAATATATTCCTGTCAAACCTGACCCCTGCGGAAGCTGAAATTACCTCAGCATTTTCATAATTATCTGAAATACTTTCTTTTATTCTTTCAAAATTGTCTGGTGAAAATGATCTGCACTCTTTCTTTATCTGAGTGAGGATTTCTTTTTCATTCATCATTTTTCGCCTCCGGATATTTCCGAGAGTTTCTTGATAGCATTGCTGTATTTCCAGCGGACTGTTGCCCCGGGTCTGCCTGTTATCTTTGCAATTTCCTCATGGCTGTATCCATGCGCATGCAGCATAACTATCTCCCTCTCGGACTCTTTCAAATGTTGAAGCAGATTCATAAGCATTACGGAATCCTCGCTTTTCCCGCAGAAATCTTCCGATGCGAAATTCTCATCGAGTTCCCTGCTTCTGCTCTGTTTTTTAATAAAGTTCAGCGAGATATTCCTTGCTATCTTCATTATCCACGCCTTTGGAGCTCCCTTTCTGAATTCAGATGAGCTTTTCCATACTGCAAGGAATGTGTCGTGAACTATATCCTCAGCATCGCTGAACGATTTGGTATACATAAGCGCAAGGCCGAAAATGCTGTCCTTCAGCTCTTTGTACAGAGTTTCGAGAGCA
>JAGDDO010000064.1 GCA_017848205.1 Oscillospiraceae bacterium
CATAAGGTCGTTTTCCGGTTCTCTTATCCGTAAGACCAACCGGTTTCAGCGGACCGAAACGCATGGTATCAGGGCCGCGCTTTGCAAGCACCTCCACCGGCATACATCCCTCGTAGACCTTGAAGGATTCACGGTCGAATTCCTTAAGCGGAGCCTGTTCCGCATTTATGAGTGCATTATAGAAAACCTCGTACTCCTCCTTAGTCATAGGACAGTTTATGTAATCCGCGTCGCCATTGTCATAGCGCGATGCGAAGAAAACAATATCTGTATCAAGGCTGTCAAATGTAACTATAGGAGCAGCCGCGTCAAAAAAGCTAAGGTAACTTCCGCACTTTTCCGAAACCGACTCAGCGAGCGCACCGGAAGTAAGAGGTCCGGTAGCGATTATAACATCGCCCTCCGGAACGGAAGTCACTTCTTCTGAAATAACTTTTATGTGCGGATGTTCCTTTATTTTCTGTGTAACAAGGTCGGAAAACTTTGTTCTGTCAACGGCAAGTGCCCCGCCTGCCTCAACAGATGTCGCCTCGGCACACGGAACGATCAGTGAACCTAAACGTCTCATTTCCTCTTTGAGAAGACCGCAGGCAGAGTCCACTCTTGCAGCCTTCAGGGAATTTGAACACACGAGTTCAGCCATTCCCTCATAGTGATGAGCCGGAGAATACTTCACCGGCTTCATCTCATAAAGTTCAGTTTCGATACCGGCATTCGCAAGCTGCCAGGCAGCTTCACAGCCGGCAAGACCTGCGCCTATTACCTTTACCGCCATTACAGACCTCTCTCGTAACCGCATCCCGGTTTTTCACAGAGTATCTTGCCGGCTCTTCCGCCCTTCTTGAACAGGGTGGATCCGCACTTAGGACATGTCTCCTCGATAGGTGTGTTCCATGTCATGAAATTGCACTCAGGATACTTTTCGCAGCCGAAGAAGTTTCTTCCCTTCTTTGACTTCTGTGCGATAACGGTATTTCCGCAGAGAGGACATACGCCCTTTGTAGCCTGAACGATTTTCTTCGTATTTGTACATTCAGGGAATCCCGGACACGCAAGGAACTTGCCGAAACGACCGATCTTGATGACCATGTTTCTGCCGCACTGGTCGCAGATTACGTCTGTTTCCTCGCTCGGTATCTTTACTCTCTTGCCTTCCATTGCCACTTCAGCCTTTGCAAGAGTAGCATCAAAATCTTTATAAAAATCCTTAAGTGTGCTCTTCCAGTCCTTGTCTCCGTTTTCAACGTCGTCAAGGTTTGTTTCCATGCTTGCAGTAAACTTCGCATTTACGATGTTTGCAAAGTGTTCTTTCATAAGCTCAGTGGTTACTTCACCGAGGACTGTCGGCTTAAGCTGCTTTCCGTCACGTTCAACGTACATACGTGATGTGATGGTCGTGATAGTCGGAGCATATGTACTCGGACGGCCGATACCGTTTTCTTCAAGAGTCTTGATAAGCGTAGCTTCAGTATATCTTGAAGGCGGCTGTGTGAAGTGCTGGTTTCCGAGAAGTGACTTTACCTTGAGAACATCGCCTTCTTCGAGCGGCGGAAGTTCCTTGTTCTCCTCTTCGTCAGCAGATGTATCCTTTGATTCAACGTGAACTACTGAGAATCCCTTGAACTTTACTGAATAGCCTGATGCTGTGAAAGTGCAGTTTCCGGCATTTATCTCAGCTGAAACAGTATCAAGAAGTGCGTTTGCCATCTGGCTTGCGATGAAGCGTTCCCAGATGAGCTTGTAGATCTTGTACTGGTCAGTTGTAAGGCTGTTCTTTACGCGTTCAGGATCGAGCTCAGGCATTGACGGTCTGATAGCTTCATGCGCGTCCTGTGCATTCTTCTTGGACTTGTATTCACGCGGTGACGGCGGCAGATACTCCTCGCCGTACTTGTTCTTTATATATTCGGCAGCAGCCTGCTTTGCTTCATCTGAAACACGGAGGCTGTCTGTTCTCATGTAGGTGATAAGACCCACAAGACCGAGTTCTTCAATTTCAATACCTTCGTAAAGTTCCTGGGCAGCCTTCATTGTTCTTCTCGCCTGGAATCCCATACGGCGTGAAGCTTCCTGCTGCAGTGTGGAAGTGATGTACGGAGGAGCCGGCTGTCTCTTGGTAACTCTCTTCTTTACCTTTGTGACTTTGAACTCTTCATTTTCAAGCGATGAAAGAATACTGTTCGTCTCGGACTCGTTCTTGAGATCCACCTTCTTTGTATCGATGGAAGCAAGCTTTGCCGAGAATATCTTTCTGCTTGACGGAGCTGTAAACTTGCCGTCAATACTCCAGTACTCCTGTGTCACGAACTTTCTTATCTCGTTTTCACGGTCAACAACAAGGCTTACGGCAACGGACTGAACACGTCCTGCTGAAAGTCCGCGCTTTACCTTTCTCCAGAGGAACGGACTGAGCTTGTAGCCGAGAATACGGTCAAGTATTCTTCTTGCCTGCTGTGCATTTACAAGATCAATGTTGATCTTATGCGGATTGCTCATACCGCTCTGTACACCGAACTTTGTGATCTCGTTGAACGCAACTCTGTTGTCTGTGTTCAGATCAAGACCGAGCATCTGCGCTATATGCCATGATATAGCTTCACCCTCGCGGTCCGGGTCAGTTGCGAGATAAATCTTGTCGCACTTTTTTGCGTACTTCTTTAATTCCTTTATAACATCCTCTTTACCCTTCATGTCAGTGTAAATAGGCTCAAAATCATTTTCAAGATCAACACCGATCTTTGACTTCGGAAGATCTCTTATATGTCCCATGGACGCGATAACTTCGTATCCGGGACCCAAATACTTCTTTATAGTCTTTGCCTTTGCAGGAGACTCTACTATTACAAGATCAGACATTTCTTTCTCCTTTTTTCTCTGTAGGTAAACAACTGTAATATACAATTATATAGTATATATGATTTATTTTAATTTGTCAAAAGTTTTTTTATGATCCAAGGGTATAAATGTTGCCCGGCAGAGATGTCACAAATCCAGAGATCTCCATATCAGTGAGCAGAACAAGCAGATCAGCCATATCCATTCCGGACTCTTCGCAGAGCTCATCCACATGACGTTCCCCTTCTGCAAGCAGCTCTGCAACTGCCTTCTGGTCTGCCGGAAGCGATGAAAAATCAGCCTTCGGAGTTTTTGCTTTCGTCACAGAGCTCTTTCTGCTTTTTTTCGGCTCACCAGCCGTTTCCCCCGGTCTCGGAGAACTGTATTCATCCGACGGTTTTACCGGTGAAAGCCTGTGCGTGTAGTTGGTGCAGTATTCGTAGATTATGTCGAGATGACTGAATACCGGAAACGCACCGTCACGCAGATATCTGACCACACCCTCAAAATCCCTGTCGAAAATGTCATGAGGCGGAAGACAGAAAACATCTCTTTCCTGCTCGATGGCAGATTCGGCTGTTATCAGAGCACCGCTGTGAAGAGGTGCTTCGGCAACGAAAATTCCAAGTGAAACACCTGAAATTATTCTGTTTCTTAACGGAAAATTCTTTCCGAGCGGAGGTGTTCCGGGCGGAAATTCCGAAATAAACACGCCGTTTTCCGCAACGGCTCTGTAAATATCTTCATTTGTCTTCGGATAGATAACATCCACTCCGCAGCCAAGTACCGCAACGGTCTTTCCTCCTGCAGACAGCGCTCCCCTGTGGGCTGCGGAATCAATTCCTGCCGCAAATCCGCTGACTATCGTAAATCCTACCTTTGCAAGTTCCGCTGATATCTTTCCGGCAGCAGTTCTTCCGTACACGGAAGGATTTCTCGTTCCTACAACGCCTAAAGTAAGTTCATCGTTAAGGCAGGAAATATCACCGTAGGCATAGAGCACTGCCGGCGGATCGTAAATCGTTTTCAGTTTTGAAGGATAACCTTCATCATCTGGTGTAAGTATGAAAATGTTCTTCTTTTCACACTCTTCAATTACAGAAGCAGCCTTTTCCTTCGTCCATACTGAAAACTGCCGCTTTTCATACGGTTTAAGCGGTATTTTTGCCTCACATACCGCACGGTAGACCTCAGCAGAGCCGCCGTAACGGTTTATATGTTCACTAAGTTCATGCGAAGCCGGACCGAATATCCCGGCAAGCATGATCCAGTATAGTTTTTCTTTCATTTTTCTCCTCATTATTTCCGTCCGCACTGCGGCAGTGTACCGCAGTGCGCTGACATATCTGGCCGCGGGACCGGAACCATGATGATACAGGACCGGCACTGTACTCCCTGTCAGTGTATACTGTTTCCGGACATTTCCCACATGAATATACCGGTGGCCATTGCGGCATTCAGCGAATTTATGTGTCCAGACATTTTTATAGTCGCCTTTACCGTACAACGTGACGCTACTTCAGGCGGAAGTCCGTTTCCTTCGTTTCCGATAAATACAGCACAGCCGCCTTCAAATGTTATCGTCCTCAGGTCCACGGCATCTTTGTCGATCACCGCCGCATAGCTCTTTATTCCGTTTGCTTCAAGACATGAGAAAAGTTCGTCCGTGTCACGGGTTTCAAATATCTTCATTCGAAACGCCGACCCCATTGTGGACCTTATTACCTTCGGGCTGTAAAGTTCACAGCTTTCGGAAAGAATAACTCCGTCCATTCCCACTGCATCTGCAGTTCTTATGATCATCCCAAGATTCCCCGGATCCTGAAGTCCGTGAAGGACAACATATTTTCCGCTCTTAATAATCTCTTTTTCAAGAGAACGCGCAGGCGGCATTTCGCATATTGCAAAAACTCCCTGCGGCTTTTCCGTACATGAAATTTTTATTCCAAGCTCATTTGAAATAATCAGGATCTTCACTTCTTTCAAATCAACCTGGGATAGTTCGTCAGAATATTTTTCATATGCATCTTCCGTAAAAAAGAGCTGTTTCAGAAGAGCTTTTTCATTTACCGCATCTTCGATGAGGCGAAACCCCTCAAGCACGTAAAGTCCTGAGTTTCTTCTCTCTTTCTTCGATGACGAAAGCTTCATGTAGAGTTTAACTGACGGATTGTCCTTTGAAGTAATTACAGTCAAAACAACACCACTTTCAAGTTCAGGAAGAAGGCATGATTCAAAAATCATCCTCCGTAATACCACGGATACAAAAGGCATAATCTGCTATTCCGTGTTAACCTTATAAATTAAAGAAAACACGCTCAATATTAAGAATAATGAGCGTGTTGTGATCGGATTAAAGAGCAGCCTTTGCCTTTTCAGCAATTGCTGTGAAGCCGTCAGGATCGTTGATTGCGATCTCTGAGAGCATCTTTCTGTTTAATGTGATGTCAGCCTTCTTAAGACCGTTCATGAGTGTTGAGTAGTTCATGCCGTTGAGCTTAGCAGCTGCACTGATTCTTGTGATCCAGAGCTGTCTGAAGTTACGCTTCTTCTGCTTACGTCCTACGTATGCATAGTTGCCTGACTTCATTACGGCCTGTTTAGCCATCTTGAAGTGTTTGCTCTTTGCTCCCCAGTAGCCCTTAGCAAGCTTGAGAGTCTTGTTTCTTCTCTTACGAGTCATCATCGCACCCTTAACACGTGCCATATATTTCTACCTCCGATTATTTGATTATGAAATTTTTACGTCGTACAAAAAGGTCAGCTTATGCGTATGGCATTAACTGCTTGAGTGCGCCCATGTTTGTTGAATCAGCTACGCCTGAAGCACGGTTGCTTCTCTTTCTCTTTGTATCCTTCTGAGTTAATCTGTGTCTTCTGTTTGTCTTCTGGTACTTGAACTTGCCTGTTCCAGTAACCTTAAAACGCTTCTTGGCTCCTGAATGTGTTTTAACTTTAACCTTAGCCATCTTTATATCCTCCTTAATTACTTATTCGTCTTTGGTGAAATGAACATAACAAGGCTACGTCCTTCCATCTTTGCCGGCTTTTCAACAACGCCAACCTCCAGACAAGCTTCCTTGAAACGCTCAAGCAATTCTCCACCGAGTTCCGGATGAGCGATAGCTCTTTTACGGAATCGTACCGAAGCCTTGACTTTATCACCTGACTTCAGGAATTTGCATGCCTGATTTACCTTGGTATTGAAATCGTTAGTATCGATATTTGAGAACATTCTGATCTCTTTTATTTCAACTATCTTCTGGTTCTTTCTTGCTTCCTTCTCACGCTTAGCCTGTTCAAAACAGTACTTGCCGTAATCCATGATCTTGCATACAGGCGGTGTTGCCTGCGGAGCGATCTTTACCAGATCCAGATTCCTTTCATAAGCTATCTCCAGCGCTTCTGCCGCTGAGAGCATTCCAAGCTGTTCACCGTCATTACCAATGACACGAAGCTCTTTGTCACGAATTTCTTCGTTTATCTGCAGTTCCTTGTTGCTAATCGTCAGCACCTCCAAGACTATAATAAATTTTAATAAAAAAATGAGTACAGACAAAACGTCAGTACTCATACTTAAAAACCTTTTTGAAGTATTTACCGGTTCGATATCAGTGACCAACCGGTGAGAACTGAGGTTCTGCTTTGTTTTACTTATCTATTATACAACGTTCGCTTCCCGTTGTCAAGAGATTTTTTAAATTTTTTCGTTTTTTTCATTCACCGGCTCCGAGATATTCAAGCAGTGGTTCGAGGTACTTTTTATCTGAAATATCAAATGACTTTGATATCATTTCGCCGTATTCCTGTGTTTCAGGCTTTTTCCTAAGCATTGCGGCATACGCCTTCAGGAGAAGTTTACCGCCTGTCTTTAACTTTTCGTAGTTTATTCCTCCCGGCAGATAGAAAATGCCGATGTACTTTTTCTGTTCACTGTCAAGCGCTTTATTAAGGGCGTTTTTCATGTTCTGATCCCCCGCCTTTGCCGCACCTACGCAGAAAACGGCGAGTTTCTTTCCTTTCCATAAAGGCGCCTTATTAAGAAACCAGTCTGCACGGACTATCTTTCCGGCATTTGCCCATCCGCCGTATACAATGGTGTCGTAGTCTGCAAACCGGCTGTCCGGTGATTTTTTAACATCATTTACATCTACGGCTTCTGCTCCGAGTTCTTCAGCCAGCCATCCGGCATACTTCTTTGTAAAACCTGTCTGTGAAGTATAAATTACAAGTGCTTTCATATTTCCCGTTTCCTTTCAGTATATGTTTCATAAGCTTTTTTACGGCTTTGAATCATCTTTACCCGCACCGCCGGTGTCATTTCCGTCCGCCATCAGGAACACGTTTATCTCAAGGCCTATGAGTATGAGATAAATGCATCCGTAAAGCCAGAACATCGCACCTATCAGTGTCGCAAGGCTTCCGTACATGTTTTCAAAACCGTGTGAATATCTGAGGTAGTATGAAAACAGCGCGGAGTAAACACGCCATCCCAGTGAGCTGACCAGCGCACCGGGAAGCATTGCAAGTATACGGACTTTTCTGCGGGAATTTCTCTCGCTTCTTTTCCAGTCCGGCGTGAAAAGATAGGCCAGTGTAAAAAGCAGTCCGAAACCCGCGATCATGATGACCTTTCGGAACGTCACAACGAACATAACGAAGTCACCGTGAAAATCAATGTGCTTTTCTATCATATCTTCAAGCATCTGACCGAATACACCGAGGGCCAGTGCTGCAAGAATTACCGCCATGAGAATTACGGCATTGAAAGTACCGAGGATCCTCAGCCAGAAATAATTGCGTTTCTTTGACGCTCCCACGGCAATGTCCATACCATTTTTCAGCGCCATGAATCCCTTGCCCGCAGTCCACAGTATGACAAGTGCGGAAAGCGAAACAGTAAGCGCTGTTTTTCCGTACACTTCGGAAATAATGCCTGTCATTATAGAATGCAGTTCCGGCGGCACCGCCTCTGCAAGCATATCTGTCAGCTGGTCGCGGGTAAGATTGGTGTACCGCAGAAGCGACATAAGCAGCATTACCAGCGGAAAAAATGACAGTATAAAAAAGTACGCCGCGCTGGCCGCAAATGATCCGATGTTGTCGGCGCTCATCATATCGCAGAAGCCCATTATCTTCTGTGCGATCTTAAGCGGTTTTTTCATCCCCTTCAAATCTAATCCTCCGAATCAGTAATAATGCTTGCGCAGATCGACTTTCTTTCGCGGCGGATCCTGCGCACTGCCTGCTCTGCGTCCGGTTTTTGTAAGGCTTATCACCTTTCGCTCATCCGACGCCCGAACATTGCTTTCGTGATCATAAACAGGATATGCCACTCTTTCACATCCGCCCGTGATCTCATCAGGAGTTCTCGTTTCGATCTCCGGCATCATTCCGCCGGCAGAAAACGAAAGCTTCTGTTCCGCAGCAGAATTTAAAATCGGCAGAGCCGCACCGAAAGCCTCATTGTTTACGAGACTGAACTTTCTGTCAAGCTCCCTTTTCAGTTCCTGCTGTTTCAGTGCACGCAGATGCATTTCTGAATCGAGCATTTTAAGATCATCCTCAAGCTGACGGCAGGTCTGCCTGTCAAGCCTCTCGCCGCGTCCGCTGCCTGTGAGAAAATCGCCTATAATAAACGGAAGTGAAAGCACCTTGCACACCACAACGGCAGTAGCTTTCGGACCAATTATAAAATTGAGAGCGCTTACGCTCATGATCACAAAGAACAGAAAAGTCATAAGATAATTCGGCGACGGAGAGGATCCGAGCGAAAGCAGAAAAAACATCAGAAAAATGCCGAACGAAACCTGACTTATCTGTTTCAGACGTTCATTTGATGAAGCATCTGCCTCAACACGTGCCGAAACGTCGATAAACCTTGAGATCTTTTTTTCAATATTTGTAGGCTGACGGCGTCCGCTGCTTAGCTGCCTCTTTATATCTTCATACTTTGTTTTTAAATCAAGATATTCCTTCCGGAACGCCTCGTTAGTATTACAGAAATCAACAACATGGCTGTTGCTCATTATCCTGGTTTCAAGCATATTTTTCTTCATGCTGACGCATTTTCTGTCAAGGTCGAGCTTAAGCGCGAAGAATTCATCCTCCTCCATTCTCTGCTCCACCCTGCTCTTTTCCGCAAGCGGAGAAGTGATACCTCTCTTCATCCCCTCGCCAAACCCGTAGCATGTAATCAGTACTTCATAATCATCCGTACGGTGATTATATTCCGCCGACATCGTAAAAACGGTACCCGGCTCAATAGTGAATATTTCATTTCTCCTGTTTCTGAATTCAAGGAACTGTTCAGCCTTCCAGTATATATCTGTCTCAAGAAGGTCTCCTTTATTTGTTGTTCTCTGGTAAACCATAGTTATCCCCCTTCCAGAAAGTTTGTTTCTTTTGTTCTGTTTTCTATTTATATTGAACGTAAAAATCATTTTTTCGTTCATTATGATTATAACATAAAATAAGGCTATTTGTCCAGTATCAGACATTAAAAAACGGCCGCCCGTTCAGGCAGCCAGGGAAATAAATTCAACTTTGCAGGCTGTATTCATCACACTTTCCAGTTCACTTCTTTAAGCATACAATAATATGCCGTTTTCCCGTCGCTGGAGTAGCCAGCGTTTCTGTAGAAGTCATGGGTTTTCGGATCATGGGATCCGGTTATCAGCATTATTTTGTAGCATTCATTTTCTTCAGCGATCTTCCTTGCATATTCCAGACATGCTGATGCAAGATGCCGTCCGCGGTAATCGGTATGCGTTACAACATTTTCAACTAACGCATACGGCAGACCGCCCCTTGTCAGATTAGGCACAACGATACATGTGCATGAGGAAACTATCCTGCCCTCTTCCTCTGC
>JAGDDO010000065.1 GCA_017848205.1 Oscillospiraceae bacterium
AGAACAGATGCCTCACGGTGGTCAAGACCTTTTCTCTGACGTGCTTTTTCAAGTATTTTTCCGATAAGTTCAGTATTGTTCCTGTTCTGTTCGGCGTATTCGATTGTTTTGAGTACCTCTTCGTCCGAAATAAACTCTTCGGCCTTAAGGGATCGTGGATCGTACATTTTAAGGACTGCCTTTCATTAAAAATATCATTTACTATTATACACCTAAAAAAAATTATACTCAACCTATTGCGGACAAAAAAATAATTGTGCTATAATGAGTAGTGAATGTCTAAGGAAATACTGATTAAATCGGAAATCCGGCTTTGCCGGATTTCCGGAGGTGGGATTTGCGGGGCTTCGCCCCGAACCCCACGCTGATTTATGAATAAATCAGCGTTTCCCTAATACATACAGAAGAAAGAAGGAAACATGTGCTTAAGATAGATATCGCACTTAAGAGTATAGTGGATCTTACGCCGGATATACTGAAGGAGAACGGGATAAAAGGGCTGCTTCTTGATCTGGATAATACTCTGACTACCCACGACAATCCGAGGCCTGCAGACGGCGTGCCGGAGTGGATCACATCGATGAAGCAGAACGGCATAAAGATGATGATCGTTTCAAACAATCATTTTGAACGTGTGAAGCCTTTTGCGGAAAAGCTCGGACTGGAATTTGTCTGTGAAGGCAAAAAGCCTCTTCCGGACGGATTCAACAGGGCACAGAAGCTTATGGATCTCCCTTCGGAAAATCTTGCAGTGGTGGGCGACCAGATCTACACTGATGTTCTGGGGGCAGCGCTGAAACCACGCGTGAAATGTGTTTATGTTTTTCCTATAGAATTTGAGAAGAAGGGATTTCTTGCTTTCAAGAGAAAGATAGAAGGACCGTTCCTTCCGAAAAAACTTTACGACGGAAAATCATCTGCGAACCTCACATACAAATCGAGGATCCGCAGAAAAATAACTTGAAAAGGCGGCTTGAAATGAAAATACTTGTTATACACGGACCTAATCTCAATCTTCTCGGTGAAAGGGAACCGGGAGTTTACGGCTCGGAAACATTTGAAAAACTCAATAACGATATTATGGCTCACGCTGAAAAGCTCGGCGTTGAATGCGAGATATATCAGTCAAATCATGAGGGCGCGATAATCGATAAGCTCCACGAGGCGAGAAAGGACTGTGCCGGAGTTGTGTTCAATGCCGGTGCGTATACCCACTACAGCTATGCTATAAGAGATGCGATAGCAGCCATCAGAATACCTGTTATCGAAGTCCACATCAGTCAGACTGCAGCGAGGGATGAATTCAGACACGTATCGGTCATAGGACCTGTATGCAAGGCAACTATTGCAGGATTCGGCCGTGACAGCTACATTCTCGGCATGGACGGCCTTGTGAGAATGCTTGCGGAAAAGTAATTGACAAAGGTGATGGTAAAGCAATGTCAGAAACAAATATTCAGAAACTTATGTCGATGATCCCGGACGGTCACACCTGTGCAATGATCACTGATCCGGTAAACAGAAGATATTTTACCGGTTTCAGAACAAGTGCGGGAACCGTGCTCTGCTTCAGGGACAAGGCATATTTTATAGTTGACTTCAGATATTATGAAAAGGCAGCCGAAACTGTAAAGGGTATGGATGTCATCCTTCAGGATAATGCGGACGAGCAGATAGCTGAGATCCTGTGCAGACACGCTGCGGAAACGCTGATGATCGAGGCGGATACCATGACGGTAAGCACTCTGCGTGAAGTTTCGGAAACCTTCGGCGATGACGTATATATCGACTCCTCTCCGGAACTCAGTGAAATGATCAGAGATCTCAGAGTTATCAAGGATGATGATGCTCTGTCAAAGATAACCAGAGCCCAGCGCATAGCGGAAAAGGGATTTGAATACGTCCTTGAAAACATAAAAAGGGGAATGACCGAAAAGGAAGTTGCCCTAATGCTCGACAACAGAATGAAGCTGCTCGGAGCCGAGGACATTTCCTTTGACACCATTGTTCTTTTCGACAGGAATGCGTCACTTCCGCACGGAGTTCCGGGAAACGACAGACTTGAAAAAGGATTCGTGCTTATGGACTTCGGTGCCGTAGTTGACGGCTATCACAGTGACATGACCAGAACATTCTATGCCGGTACTCCGTCCGAACGCGAGAAAAAA
>JAGDDO010000066.1 GCA_017848205.1 Oscillospiraceae bacterium
ACTGCTTGCTGCCAGAGGTTTTATGGAGGGCATTCTATGATGAACAGAAAAATTTTTAACGTTCTTGATAATGCTGAAGATGAAATAATCGAAATACTCTCCTCCTTTACAGACGACGATGACGAAGTAAAGAAGAGGATACTTGATATGAGCGAAAGAAAATTTAAAGAAATGACATCAGCGGAACAGGCAGAAAAACTTAACCGAAACAACGAAAAGGAAATACAGGTAACAATTAATTCCCGTCACCATCTGACAAGAATACTCAGCGCTGCAGCCGTAATAGCTATCATTGCGGGAGTCGGAACTTCAGTACACAGGCACATGGAAAATCTGAAATATCCGGATTTACCTGCTGCGGTAAGTCCTGAAACAACTGAACTGCCGGCGGTAACAGAAGCAGCTGAAACAACAGAAATCTCTGAACAGTCAGACATACCGCCAGTAAATACTTTAAAAACTTATTTCCACGGCTACTTTGATGTATATTTCCTTATGGCATACATCGGAACTGATGACGTCACGGAGTTAATGGGTGAATCAGAAAAAGTAAGTATTCTGCAGTATGTAAAAGACAAGGATGAATCTGATCAGGATAGTGAAAATGAGTACATTGATCTAGACGGTAAACTTTATGAATATAAAGACTACTATCTTATTGGTGATCCGGAATTGCAGGATTATGAAAAATTCATAGATTACATGGCTAAATTTTTTACTGATCCTTTCCATGTATACCTTGACAAAACCACTATAGGAACAGACATCGGAGATGCAGAAATTATACCTGAGAACGATAATAATATTGATAAGACTGTTATCGGCATAGGAGGTAAGACTTACGTCCGGAAAAGCAACGAAAGCTGGCCTTTTGCATACTGTAATATGAACGAACCGGTATTTGAGAATTACTGCAGAGGTAAGAATGGAGATCTGTACGGTGAAAAAATGTATTTATACCAAGATCGGGAAACAGGAAATAACATGCTTCGTTCTTATGTTCTCCATCTTGTAATGAACAATAAGGACCCCAAAACTTTCAAATTCAGCGATTACAAAATTGAAAGCGCAGTATTTGGTGAATCTAAATTTCATGATGATGCAGATCTGTCAGCTATAAAATTTGAAGACTACTCTTATATCAAAAACTTTATGCGCGAAACTGAAACCAAAGAAGTATTTGATAATGCCAAAAGAATTGAAGCCGAAAACAGCGAAAAATCAGATCTTCCTCTTGTGCCGGAAATAAACAGAGAATTTACTGAAGTACAGGCAAAGGATAAACTGGAAGAGTATAATTATACTACACAGACCAAACTGGTTTACGATGACACTATACCTGAAGGATATATTATCAAAACTGATCCGCCTGCAGGTACACCATATGAAGAAGGAAATACGGTGCTTATATACGTCAGCCGCGGCAAGATGTCCAAGCAGCTTTTATTCCCTGATGTTAATGGAAAACCTGTCGATGAAGTGAAGAAAATGCTTGAAGACCTCGGGGTAACAACGGTAATGTTTTCAGATACTTATAGTGAGGAATATCCTGAAGGAATCGTTATTGGTTCCAATTACTCTGCTAACGACATAGTTGAATCAGAATACGATCGGATTATTCTTTATGTAAGCTCTAAAAATTCCGTTCAGGACCAGGCTGCTGATTCCTGATGCATAACCTGGCACCGGACCAGTAATTTCCGGATGAACAGCAAACACCGGTGTATCCGTTTTGGATCACACCGGTGTTTTTTTATGATTCAGTTACGATCATGCTAAGCTGCTTATCTTCTTGGAAAGGAACTGACGTAAAGTTGCAAGGTCGGAAAGATCGACCTTACCGTCATGGTTGACGTCGGCCGCCTGGCTCTGTGCGTCAGTGAGATTTAAATCACCAAGCAGAGCCAGTGAGATCATTGTAAGGTCAGTAACGTCTACACGACCGTCGTCTGAAATATCGCCGGTAATTATTCCGGATACATTCTTTGTTTCAGGAGTACTTTCCTTTACTTCCGGCTCCTTATTCTCATTCTCAGAAGATTCTTTTTCCTTTGGTTCAGTCTTCTCAGGTTCAGGAGCATTTATTTCATTCGTAGCTGGTTCAGCAGATGTCAGTACTTCTGAGCCTGTTATAGCTTCATCAAGACGTACAAGTTCGCCTGTTTCAATCACATACTTCCAGAGTGTATCATCTTCACGCTGGATAAGCACGCATCTGTTGCTTCCGTCCTTATATATACCGTAGTTAAGTTTTACATGTGTGAGCGGCTTGGCGTTTCTGACAAAGTCATATCTTTCTGTACCGTCATTATCACGTATAGAGAATAAAGGTACATTAGAATATG
>JAGDDO010000067.1 GCA_017848205.1 Oscillospiraceae bacterium
AATGGAGTATCACAAAGCTTATGCCGCGTAATTTGATGAACAAGTGTGGCTACAAGTCTATCCTATGTCTGTTACTTCAATCCTTGCTCTTAAAATGCTTGTCAATTGCTAACGACAAACGCAGCCTGCACACATTGCACAGACTGCTTTGAATCACATCCTACCATATTTTTGTTTTTGTGCGCTGTCTACTTGACAGGGGGCGGGTCAGAAGACAGTCCGGTTTTTCAATCGTATAGGCCGCCGCAGGCGGGTTATACCTTTGGTTATGTATGTTATAGGCAGATTAGTATCAATCAGAATCTTCACTGGATATTACCCCATTTTTCGAGAATACCTTCAGCTTTTGCGGTTTCAAAATCTTCAATATCAAACGATTCGTATTTTTTCCTTCGTTCTTCAAGGCGCTGAAAAGCTTCCTTTTTCTCATTTGAATGAATGGAATCTATTTTTTTTTTGGATGACTGATCAATCCAGTTATCGGAGTCCAGTTCATTCAATACATTTATTATATAATTTAATCCGTTGACATTCAGTTTATCTATCATAACATGTGCCTGCTGCTGTACTGTCATAAACATTGCCCCCTTGATTATTCGTAATTCATAACTTGAATTATTAACGATTTCTGTTTTCATTTTTATTATAACATCAGTAACAATCTGTGTCAACGAAAAACGCATCAGAAATACGGTCGCTGCCTGCGGCAGCAATTATAGTAAACGAATAATTTTCGTTTACTATTAGCCGATATGCTTACGAGCAAACGTAGTTTGCGGATCTGCAAGACAATATAATAAACCGGGCTGTCGGAAGGCAGTCCGGTTTTTCGATAGTATAGGCCGCCGCAGGCGGGCTATTCATTTTCATCAGGAATATCGACCTGGTTCATCTTGAGCAGCTTGGACACGCCGTTCTGCTGCATGGTAACGCCGTAGAGGACGTTGGCGAGTTCCATTGTACCTCTTCTGTGGGTTACGAGGATGAACTGTGTTGTGCTTACGAAATTCTTAAGGTAGAAAGCGTACTTTCTTACGTTTACTTCATCGAGGGCCGCGTCGATCTCGTCGAGGATACAGAACGGGGCCGGTCTTATCTTCAGGATAGCAAAGTAGATAGCAATAGCAACGAAAGCCTGCTCACCACCGGAAAGCGAGATAAGGTTCTTGATGACCTTGCCCGGCGGGGCTACCTTTATCTCGATACCGGATTCAAGAATGTTGTCAGGATCGGTCAGTTCAAGATCAGCCTTGCCGCCGCCGAACAGATCAACGAAGATCTCCTTGAAGTTCCTGTTGATAAGTGCGAAGTTCTCGGCAAATATCCTCTGCATGTCAGATGTGAGTTCCTCGATGAGTTTTTCCAGCTCACGCTTGGAATTCTCGACATCCTTAAGCTGTGCCGAAAGGAATTCGTAACGTTCGGAAACTTCCTTGTATTCCTCAATAGCCGCAACGTTGATGCTGCCGAGTGCCTTGATGGAATTACGCACTTCGCCGAGTCTTTTCTGAGCCTGTCCAATATTTTCAAGCTTTTCAGCCTGGTTTTCCGCCTCAGTACGTGTAAGCTCGTAGTTCTCCCACAGACGTGTGATTATGCTGTCGTAATCCCTCTGTGTGTTTACCTTCTTTTCCTCAAACCTCGACATCTCACGTGAAAGACGTTCCTTGTCCTCGCCGAGTTTCTTTAAACCGGCACGCTTCTCGGAAATAGCAGCCTCGTATTTGTCATGCTGCTCGCCGGAAGCCGTTATGCAGTTTCTGTACACTTCAGTCTGTCCGGCAGCCTTTTCAAGCAAAGCACGGTTTTTTTCTATTTCAGCCTGCTTTTCAGATATGGTCTTCTCATGACCGGCTATCTGGTTTTCAAGCTCTTTTGCACTCTGGTTCAGATTTCCTGCATCAGCTTCACAGTGGCTTATCTCAAGCTTTATGGATTCGCAGTTTTTCTCTGCTTCCATACAGCGGATCTTCAGTTCATACAGATGATCGGAAAGCTGCTTTCTCTTTTCCGCCAGTCCTTCCTTAAGGCTCTGGTGGGAATCAGCCTCACTCTGCGCTCTTTCAAGTTCATCAGTGATCTTTTCAAGCTCCTCAGATGCCGATTTGAACTGCTCTTCCGCTTCCGCGATGTTCTTTTCGAGTCTGCGTCTGTTTTCAGAATAGTTCCTGTTCTGCTGTTCAGACTGAGCCAGGATAGATTCAAGGCTCTTTATCTCTGAACGGAATGTCAGTTTGTCTTCATTTAATTTCTGCTTTGTATCGTTTTCAGCTTCTATGTCAAGACGGAGCTTTTCCGCTTCCGCTCTGACTTTCTGAGCTTCATCTCTCACCTTTGAAACGGAGCCTTCGAGTTCCTTTATTTTTCCGGCAAGTTCATTTATCTCATTCTTTCTCGAAAGAATACCGCCCGACTGAACAGCCGAACCGCCTGTAAATGAACCGCCTGCGTTGATCACCTGACCGTCAAGTGTAACAATGCGGAACCTGTAGGAATACTTCTTTGCAATAACCGAAGCGTAGTCGATATCCTCGGCAATAACAGTTCTTCCGAGGAGATTGCTCATGATATTCTTAAAATCAGGATCAGTTTCAACGATCTCGTCACCGAGCGCTACAAATCCGTCCTCGTTTCTTACGCCGTTTTCGCGGAAATCATACGGCTTTACTGATGTGACCGGCAGGAATGTTGCACGGCCCTTTTTCAGTTCCTTAAGCAGAGCTATACATCTCTTGGCAGTGTCTTCGTTCTTTACGATAATGTTCTGAAGAGCACCGCCGAGTGCAGTTTCTATCGCCGTGGTATATTCATCATCAACAGTGATCAGCTGTGACACCGTTCCGTAAATACCTGTAATACGCTGGTTTTTCTGAGCTTTCAGTATTTCCTTTACGCTGTAGTTGAGTCCCTCCATGCTGTTTTCCATGTCGCTTAAGAGTTTCTCACGCTGCTGTTTTTCCCTCAGTTCAAGTGTAAGGTCATCAAACTGCTGTTTTCTCTCGTCAAACGCAGTCTTTTTCTTCTTATACATCATCGAAAGGCCGGCAAGTCTGTTTTCGCTTTCCTTCTCCCGCTCTTCAATGGTGTCAAGAGTCTCCTTTGCCGAACGCAGATCTTCTTCGTATCCTGCAAGAGTCTTTGCCAGTTCTTCGTTCTGTGAGTCGAGTTCAGCAAGCTGACCGCCGAACTCATCACGTCTTGATGAAGCCGATGCTATCG
>JAGDDO010000068.1 GCA_017848205.1 Oscillospiraceae bacterium
ATGGGTATGATGATGCTTCCGCCGGCGATGATCTCGCTGCCGTTCAAGCTCATGCTCTTCATAGTTGCCGACGGCTGGAACCTGCTTATCGAATCACTCATTGTGAGCTTCAATTAGCGTAAAGAGGTGTAGATTATGACACAGGAAGAAATACTCGATCTTTTCATGAACGCTATGTACGCTTCATTCAAGCTCGCGGCTCCGGTCCTTATCGCAAGCATTGTCATCGGTCTTCTGGTCGCCATTTTTCAGGCGGCAACGCAGATCCATGAGCAGACACTCACCTTCGTTCCGAAGGTACTGGTGATCGCTCTCATGCTTCTGGTGCTCGGTTCCTGGATGATACGCATAGTAACCGAGTTCTTTAACATGATCTTTGACAAGATAGCGGGAATGTAGGTGCTTCCTTGACTGAGCTTAATATCATTATCGACAATCTCTATATTTACGTTCTTGTCTTTGTCCGTTTTGCGGTCCTTATCGGATTCAACCCTGTTATTACAAGAAAGGGTGTCCCGGCAATGGCGAGGACGGGTATAGTTTTTTTCGCAACGGTCCTGCTTGCGCCTCTGGTACCTGTACCGGGGCAGATGGACACGGCGGATCTTGCCCTTGGAATAGCGGCGGAAATAATCGTCGGACTGTTCCTCGGTTATATTTTTAATATTTTTTTCTATATGCTGGCTTATGTAGGCGATATACTTGATATGCAGTTCGGTCTTTCCATGGCCAAGGTCATGGATCCGGGTACGGGGGTACAGTCCGCCTTTACCGGAAACCTTATCAATCTTGTATATATGGCATATTTTTTTGTAACCAACAGCCATCTTGTGCTTATAAAGCTTGTTATCGATTCCTACGACCTTATACCAGCAGGAGCTGCAAACATAAACGTGCAGGCTGCAGCAGGGTTCGGCATCGATATTTTCGTTTCAGTGTTTTCACTGGCGGTGCGTCTCGCCTTTCCGTTTGTAGCGACGGAATTTGTGCTTGAGATGGGAATGGGTATTCTTATGAAGCTCATTCCGCAGATACACGTCTTCGTTATCAACATGCAGTTCAAGATACTGCTTGCCATAACGATGCTTTTCGTGCTTGCCGCACCGATAACTACTTTTATTGAAAACTACATTATAGTAATGTTTGATAATCTTGAAGAAGCGCTTAACGTACTGGTATCATAAAGCCGGAGCTGAGCTCCGAAACTTTACAGTACACTATTCGGTTTATAAAGGGGGGATCGGCAAGTGGCGGAGTCATCAGGAGAAAAAACCGAACAGCCTACCGGGAAAAAGCTTGAGGATGCCCGGAAAGAGGGTAATGTACCCCAAAGTAAGGAAGTAACTATTGCCATCACCATGGTGGTTTCCTTCTACGCTTTCAACTTTCTTTACTCTCTTATAAGGTCACAGGTGACTGAAGTCATGACCGATCAGCTCCACAGGATAGGTACCATGGAACGCTTAAACGGCAACGACCTTCAGGACATGTTCATCTGGCTCGGTATAAAATACGGGATTGCGGCTTTTCCGCTGCTTCTTATAGTCGGATTTGCCGGATCGATCATAACCCTTGCCCAGACAAAGCTGCTGGTCAATTTCAAGTCGCTTAAGCCGAAATTCGACCGAATGAACCCCCTGCAGGGCGTAAAACGACTGTTTTCGCTCAAGGGATTCATTGAAGTGCTGAAATCGGTGGTCAAAATAGCACTTCTCATATGCATTATATACATCTGCATTGCCGGACAATTGAGCAATCTGCCGAAATTAATAGACAGCTCAATTGAAGACGTTGCAGTATTTACAGGAAACGTAATTTCTGATATAATAAATAAAGTACTTATAGCTTTTGCCGCTGTAGCAGTAGGAGACTATATGTATCAAAGATTCCAGTATTTCAAAAATCTGCGAATGACAAAACAGGAAGTAAAAGAAGAATATAAAAACATCGAAGGTGACCCTCAGATCAAGGGCCGTATCAAGCAGAAGCAGCGTGAGATATCACAGCGGCGAATGATGGCTGACGTACCGACTGCGGACGTTGTAATCAAGAACCCTACTCACTTTGCCGTTGCGCTTAAGTACGACCGTGAAAACGCAAACGCTCCTGTCGTGGTAGCGAAAGGTCAGGACAACATTGCGTTTAAGATCATAAAGATCGCCGAAGAAAATGAAGTGGCTGTAGTGGAAAACGTTCCTCTTGCCCGTGCTCTTTACGCTTCGGTTGAAGTCGGCATGGAGATACCAAAGGAATTCTACAATCCGGTGGCCGAAATACTCGCCCACATTTACAGCAAAGATGAATCAGAATCAGAATCCGCACAGCGGGTAAATGCAGTATAACTGCCGGAGGCGGGGTGCTTCTTAAAACCTCCGGACAGTAACGGAAGCATGATCATATCAGCGCTTCCCGAGAGATATCAGGATGAAAAGGATTTGAGCAGAATTGAAAAGATTTGCAAGTTTAACAAATAACGTAGTAACGGCGTTCGTCGTTCTCATAGTATTTCTTCTTATCATTCCGCTTCCGACTTTTATTCTCGACTTTTTGTTTATTTTCCAGATCGGACTTTCACTGGTCATCCTTATGATGTCAATGTATGTCAGGGAACCTCTTGAATTCTCCATTTTTCCTACTCTTCTTCTTATCACCACACTTTTCCGACTGGGGCTTAACATCTCATCAACACGTTCCATTCTTACCAATGCAGGATATGCCGGTGAGGTCGTAAAAGTATTCGGACAGTTTGTTATCAGAGGAAATGTTGCAGTCGGTCTTGTAATATTCCTTATCATAGTTCTTGTACAGATGCTCGTTATCACCAAGGGTTCGGAACGAGTTGCTGAAGTATCGGCACGTTTCACCCTCGACGCCATGCCTGGTAAGCAGATGGCTATCGACGCCGATCTGAATGCAGGAACCATCACTGAAGACGAGGCTAGAAGAAGACGTGAGAAGATCCAGCGTGAATCAGCTTTCTTCGGAGCCATGGACGGTGCTTCCAAGTTCGTAAAGGGAGACTCGGTCATGTCCATCGTCGTAACAGTCATAAACCTTGTGGGCGGTATCGTTATCGGTGCCATGACCGGCGTTGACGACGTACTTCAGACCTACTCCGTTGCCACTGTAGGTGACGGTCTTATGTCACAGGTACCGGCTCTTCTCATCTCAGTATCAACAGGTATGATCGTTACACGTTCATCCGCTGAAGATGAACTCAACGAGGACTTCAAGAGAACATTCTTTTCACAGCCGCGCGTTCTTATAATCTCAGGTATTGCAATGCTCTTCCTGATGTTTGTAGGATTCCCGCCGGTACAGCTCATCCTTATTTCCGCAATGCTCATCGGCTGCGGAATAATGCTCGGCAGAAGGGAAAAGGCAAAGCCTGCTCCTGACACCGGTGTGATGGATGAGGGGCTTCCTTCGGAGGAGATCGTCTCCGAGGCAGCTTACTACAGAAACATAGACAATCTTTACGGACTTCTCAATGTGGAACAGCTCCGTATTGAATTCGGATACAGCCTTATCCCTCTTGTAGATGAGTCAAGCGGCGGTAACTTCCTTGACCGAGTCGTAATGTTCAGAAAACAGTACGCTCTCGACATGGGTATGATCATTCCGCCGGTACAGTTAAAGGACAGCTCCAGAATAAATCCTAACCAGTATTCCATCTGCATAAAGGGCGAGGAAGTGGCCAAGGGCGATATTCTGGTAGACCACTATCTCGGTCTTGCACCTTCGGAAAAGGATGACGTCATCGACGGCATCGAGACAATTGAGCCGGCTTTCGGCATCAAGGCGAAGTGGATAAGCGAGGAGCAGAAGGTAAAGGCAGAACTTCTCGGCTACACGCTCATCGATCCGGTGTCGGTCATCATAACACATCTTTCCGAGGTCATCAAGTCTCATGCATATGAAATACTCAACCGTGCCGAGATAAACAACATGCTCGAAAACCTGAAGAAGACCAATCCTGCTATAGTAAACGACACCGTTCCGGCAGTTGTTTCAGTAAACGAACTCCAGAAGGTGCTGTGCAGACTGCTTCAGGAAGACGTGCCTATACGTGATCTTGAGACCATTCTCGAAACACTCGGTGACTACGGCCAGAAGATCAAAGATACGGACATGCTTACCGAGTACGTAAGACAGGCACTTAAGAGAACAATTTCACGCCGCTTCACCGAGGCTAACCAGATGAAGGTAATAAGCCTCGACACGAGCGTTGAAAATATGATAATGGGAGCAGTAAAGAAACTTGATAACGGCTCCTACCTTGCACTTGACCAGCAGAGCATCCAGAAAATAATCAATGCTACTACTGAACAGGTGGACAGAGTAAAGGAACTGGTACAGACTCCGGTAATTCTTACATCTCCGATCGTAAGAGTTTACTTCAAGAAGCTTATCGACCAGTTCTATCCTAACATTGCAGTTTTATCTTTCAGCGAAATTGACACACAGGTCCAGATACAGGCCCTTGGCAATATTGCCATATAAGCTGCACGGGACAGGACGTCCCGGAAAAGTCCGGCACTTACACCGGATCTTCCGGTGATTATGGACAGCAGCCAGATCAGCTGATAATTCGTAAGGTGGTGATCAATCTTGAGCAGTGTATCAGGAGTTTCTGAAAACAAAGGGGATAACAGACTTACCGAGGAAAAGGCGGCAGAACTTATGGCCCAGTACCGCCAGACCGGTGACGTAAGGATAAGAAATGAGCTGGTGATGAACTACAGCTACATAGCAAGGACGGCTGCAATGCAGCTCCGTGGTCTTGCACAGGGCTATGCACAGGTCGAGGATATGGTCAGCAACGGCATGTTAACACTTATTGACTGTGTTGAAAAATTCGACGGCGCAAAGGGAATGAAATTTGAGTCCTACGCGTTCATGAGAGTCCGCGGCGGGGTCATCGACCTTGTAAGAAAACAGGACTGGATACCGCGCAGAGTAAGAAATGCTGCCAAGGAGATCGCAAATGCGACAAGCGAGCTGTGTACTGAACTCAAAAGACAGCCTACAGAGGAAGAACTGGCTGCAAAGCTGGGAATTTCCGTGGCAAAGCTCAGACAATACACCAACGAGGTCGCCGGTGCGGTGACATATTCCTTTGAGGAACTGATCCAGAACGTAAACCAGATGGGTACGCTTCTTGATTCGGCTACAAGCGACTACAGCACGCCGGAAAAGCAGTTCCTGAAAAATGAAATGAGGGAAAAACTGGTTTCGGCCATTGAATCGCTGGGTGAGCGTGAAAGACTGGTCGTAACGCTTTACTACTACGAGAACCTCAATCTCAGTGAGATATCGAAGGTTCTTGAAATAAGCGTTCAGCGTGTTTCACAGATATGCACGAAAGCGGTTTCAAAGATAAAGGCGGACATGGAGGATTACATAAGATAGCAGGACATGATTAACAGGGGGTAGATCATATGCTAACAGGATTCTACACAGCCGGTTCAGGAATTCTGAATCAGCAGAGAAACGTCAACATCATAGGCAATAACATTTCAAACAACCAGACAGCAGGATACAGGGCACAGAGGATGGTTTCAACCACCTACGAGCATAATTTCCTGACAAGACTGGAAAACGGGGTATACCACAGTATCGGAGAAGGTGATCCGGCCATCTATACAGAGGAGGTCGAGACCATTTTTGACGAGAGCTATCTTAAGGAGACCGAAAATCCTTATGACATGGCACTTGTGGGAAGGGGCTATTTCAATATAGCCGGAAACAACGCAACATATCTTACGAGAAACGGAAATTTCAATATAGATGCCGAAGGATACCTTGTACTTGAAGGGATAGGCAGGGTACAGGGAAGAAACGGCGATCTTCGCGTGGGAGGATCGGACTATACGATAACTCCTCACGGACTTGTTTATGACAACGAAGGGGTCTTTGTCGACAGAATACTCGTTACCGCGCCTGCGGAGGGTACAGCAATAAAGAAGTTCGACAACGGAATGTTCGTGGCTGATGCAGCCGAGGACATTGATGCACCTACGGTGTACCAGAACCATCTTGAACAGTCGAACGTTGACATGAACGAAGAATATACGGGACTTATCGAAGCACAGCGTGCTCTGCAGGCATGTGAATCGGCACTTAAAATGGTCGACAAGATAAATGAGAAGGCTGCCGGACTTTCCGGTATAAGTTAAGGAAACGCTGATTTATTCATAAATCAGCGTGGGGTCCGGGGCGAAGCCCCGCAAATCCCGCCTCCGGAAATCCGGCTTCGCTGGATTTCCGGATCAGTCAGTGTTTCCGTGAGTCATAAGTATTGGGGGTATATGATATATGAACAAGGCATTTTACACAGGGGCTTCAGGTCTGAGAGCCTATCAGCATGACATCAACATAATCGGTCACAACGTTGTCAATTCAGGCACCACCGGTTACAAGGCTACCATTCCTGAGTTCCGTGAACTTATAAACAACAACATGGACGTCAACATAAACCGTGAGCTTCCGGCCGATAACAAGGTGAAGGAAGGCAACGGTGTAAGACTGTGGAATGACGACATGAACTTTACACAGGGCAAGTTCCAGACAACGGAATATCCGCTTGATTTTCTTATTGCCGGAGACGGTTTCTTTGCTCTTGATGACGGGTACGGCAACATTCAGTACACAAGAAACGGATCGTTTGACGTGAGCGTTGAGGGCGAGGACGCTTATCTTGTAAATGCTGACGGCATGTACGTTCTTGATCAGCAGAACCAGAGAATAAAGCTTGACTACGTCAGGGAATCCAACACGCTTGACGTGGAGACCGTAAAACCGAGACTCGGTGTGTTCTCGTTTACCAATCCGAACGGACTTACAAGAACGGACGGAGGAAGCTTCATCGTAAGCGAAAATTCAGGTCAGCCTGAAAATGCGAACCGCGGTGAGTACACTCTTTACCAGGGAACGCTGGAAGCGTCAAACGTTGAGCTTTCGCAGGAAATGACCAACCTCATCATAGCACAGAGAGCATACCAGTTCTCGTCCAAGGTGGTCACCACTTCCGATGAGATAGAACAGCTTGTGAATTCCTTAAGAGGATAATTCATTATATGAGAAAAATAACAGAGACACTGACCAGGGGGGTTCTTCCGGCCATTGGTCTCTGAGACAAGAGGATAATTTCAGATGGCAAACATCGAAAAATTTGCTGCCCCGATAACCAACCGCAACATCGTTCAGCCTGTGTCGGAACATAAATCGGCAGAGGCTGAACGTGTTGATTTTCAGAATACACAGAAGGTAAAGCAGGCACCGGTTGAGTCGGAACTTCTGAGACAGCATAACGGAGATATTCATAACCAGCGCGGACCGGCGATCTTTATGAATCTTCTCACCGATCCTCAGGTAACGGCCGGATATATCCGCAACATCTACATGATGATGGATATAGTGGCGCTTCTGCCTATGCAGAACGGTTCACTTACCGAGGAGATGCAGCAGCTGTTTGCCGAACTCAATCTTTTCCCGGAGGAAATAGCCGGTGAAATGCTCAGTCAGGAGAATTCATCCACTGCCTTCAAGGGCGAGTTCTTTGATTTCCTGCGCGACGTACTTGCGGAAAACAAGAGTCCTGAATTCAGAAAAGCAGTTATTTCCGTTCTTAAGGCTGTAAACAGCGAAAAGAGCAAAACGGATATAATGAGGGCTCTGTCAGGAAGCTTCGGATTCCTTTCGGCACAGATGAAGCCGAACAAGGAAATATCGGCAGCACTTCTCAGAATATCCGAACGGATGTACGATGACGATGCAGGGGAACATTTCAGTGAGCTCAAGTCAGATGCTCTTTCCGTTCTTACCGACGTTGAGCGGAGCGTTCTGTTCAATACACAGACCGAACGCCTTACGGCCATGATACGCTACAACCTTTCGCGTTTCAACAACGATCCTGACTTCCTCACATCTTCGGTCAACTATCTGATGACCATGCTGAAA
>JAGDDO010000004.1 GCA_017848205.1 Oscillospiraceae bacterium
TAGATAGACGCCGGCACAAATATTCCTCCGTAGCTCAGTCGGTAGTAGCACCTGACTGTTAATCAGGGTGTCACTGGTTCAAGTCCAGTCGGGGGAGCCAGAGTAAGATCCGTACATCTTTTGGTGTACGGATCTTTTGTTATATCCGAATACAAATTTTAATTTCCTTTAAAATGCGAAACTGATAAAATATAATGTTCGTACTGAAAAATAGAACAAATCTCTAAAAACGGCTTTAAACCATTGCGCTGGAGCTATGGGTGTGCTATTATAATAATCGACAAAAATATTTGTCACTACTATCATCCGGGACAGACGCAGCAAGGCGTAGCTGCGTAGGATCTGAGGTGACAGTAATATTTCGCAGAGGCTGCGTATCTTGTGTATGCAGACAATGCAGAACATGGTATGCCGGGAAAAAGGCACGACTGTTAAGGGAGGATAAATCGTATGAAAATTCTTTTTATCGGCGGAACAGGAACTATCAGCATGGCGATAACACGACTTCTGGCTGAACAGGGTCATGAGCTGTATCTTCTGAACCGCGGAAACAGGAATTCCGATCTTCCGGCAAACGTAAGAACGATAGTTGCTGATATAAGCAACGAAGAAGATACTGTAAAAAAGCTTGGCGACATGACCTTTGATTCAGTGGGTGAGTTTATAGGATTTGTGCCGGAACAGCTTGAACGTGATTACAGGATCTTCAAAGGCAGGACAAAGCAGTTTATCTACATAAGCTCTGCTTCGGCTTATCAGAAGCCTCCTAAGGGGCATGTGATAACAGAAGAAACGCCGTTAGAGAACCCGTACTGGGAATATTCAAGAAATAAAAAGGCGTGCGAAGATTATCTTATGGAAAGATACCGGAAAGACGGCTTCCCTGTTACGATCGTTCGACCAAGTCACACGTATGATGAGCGAAGCGTGCCGCTGGGTGTCCACGGCAAAGGCGGAAGCTGGCAGGTCGTAAAGAGAATTAAAGAGGGCAGACCTGTTATTATACACGGTGACGGAACATCTCTGTGGGCCATAACTCATAACAGCGACTTTGCAAAGGCTTATGCAGGACTTATCGGAAATGAAAAAGCTATAGGCGAGGCTTTTCATATCACGACTGAAGACAGTGTCAGCTGGAATGCGATCTACAGCTGCATTGCTGAAGCACTTGGGGTGGAACTGAAACCGTATTATGTTGCATCAGAGACTCTGGCGACTCTCGGCAGCGAATACGACTTTACGGGAAGCCTTATTGGTGATAAGTCCTGTTCAGTGGTGTTTGACAATTCAAAGGTAAAGGCACTGGTACCTGATTTCAGGTGCGAAGTCAGTGCAAGAGACGGTATTCGTTCCACAGTAGCGCATATACTCGCACATCCTGAGCTGCAGACTGATGACAATGAGTTTGACAGCTGGTGCGACCGTGTGATCGAATCTGTGGAAAAAATGAAGCGAGAATTTAAATAATAGTGAAAGCTTTTTGGTTCGGGCTTTCGCTGAAAAACACTTTTACCGGCATATGAGTATGTTTGCAGCTCATATGCCATTTTTTTATGACAAATGTAATTGATAACTGTGACATATGACATGCTGATTTGTGACATGTGACATCTTTTTTTTTAAACTGGATTAAGATATAATATATACAAGAAAATATATAGGATCTTATGAGTAAAGGATGTGGGAAAGTATGCTGATGGTATTGTTCTTGATTGCAATTGCCTGGTTCATCTATCCTTTTATCGGAATACCGGTTCAGATCGGAACGAGCAGCGAAAACAAGAAGCTGAAACGCAGGATAAAGGAACTTGAGGATGAACTGGCTCTTCTTAAGCAGAATGGAGAAAAAACAGTTCTGCAGGATGATAATATCGCTGAAACAGGAACGCTTCAGGATAATGTCTTCAGTCCTGAAGAAAGATCAGCTTTTGCTGCAGGAATCAATGATGAGGTTCTGAATGCAGATAAAAACGAAAGAGTTTCATCTCTGCCTGTCGGATATTCAGTCAGTGACGGTAACAATGAACCGCTGGTTTATTCAAAGAGCATGTTTGAAAACAACGGTGATCAGAACTCTGCCGGAAATGTAACAGAAACTGAAACTATCGGAAACGTAACAGAAACTATCGAAAATGCAGCGGAAACAGAAACTGCCGATGCCGAAACAAGAAAACAGAAAAATGTATCCGGAATTCTTATCACCGGTGTATCAATGGTTCTGCTGGCCGGACTCATTTTCGTTACTACCAACTGGAATTCAATAGGAAGCGGATTCAAGATCTTTCTTAGTGTTCTGGTTACGCTTATTTTCTTCGGAGCATCATTTTTGGCGGAAAAAAAGCTCGGTATCGAGTCAACATCCAGAGGATTCTTCGTGCTTGGAGTATTCTTCATACCGATAACCAGTGTTTCAATGTTTTTCTATAAGATATTCGGAGAATGGCTCTCGTTTTCCGGCGAGGGAAAAATGCTTGCACTTATGGCAGTTTTCCTATCATGTGCAGGAGCGTGTATCCTTATAACCGGAAAATTCAGAAATCATATTTCCGCATTCGGTGCAATGCTGTTTATATCAGCAGCAGTATGTTCGCTCGGATTCTTCACTGAATCGTATATCGCTTTCTATATCATAGCAGCGGTTTATTCTTTCGCACTTATTTTTATAAATCAGAATACACTGGACCGTCTGGAAATACCTCTTGTATATTCTGAAGTATTCCGTAAATTCTCAGTATTCAATGTATTCGCTATGGCGTCAGTCGCCCTTATCTTCGGACTTACAGATTCAAGTTCAGCTGAAACAGCTGCAGCAGTTATCATGTTTATCATTGCTACGCTCTACTTCCAGCTGAAAGCAGATAATAATGATATCTTCCTTGTATGCAGTCTTGTATCAGTGGCCGAGTTTATTTATCTGGCATTCATAGTATCCGGTATCATAATGCCGGATACACCGTTAAGATCCGGAGAGAAAAATATTATATTCGTATTATGTCTCGTTCCGGCGTTTGCGGTATATAATTTTGTACCTAAGCTTAAATCGGAAATTTCCGCTCTGGCACTTAACGTGCTGATGTTTTTCGGACTTCTGTTTACCATGTCGTTTTCAGAACCGGTTTCCTTCGCAGCAGCATTCTTAATGGCGGCAGTTTCATGTGCATTATCACGCAGAAAATATCTTCTTTTCACTTATTCGGTAATGCTGGTTCCGTATCTGTACTTTGTACTTCTGGCCTTTGATCTGACTACTGAACCAGCTCTGCTGGCGGCTTCGATTACTGCATGTGCAGTATTTCTTGCAAGCAGACTGCTTTCATCAAAATCAGATCTGTTTGATCCGGTAGCCTGCGTGTTTGCAGGCTGGTCGGTACTGTGTCCGGTTTTAACAGCGGTTATATACATAAGTAATATGTCAGCAGTTATTACGTTTGCAGTATCCGTGACCGTATTCCTTGCAGCGCAGCTGATTGAAAACAGAAGAGGATCCGGAGAAAGCTTCCGTTCTGTTATCTGCAGCATCATATCTGCTTCAGAGTACATCATTATGGACTATCTGATAGTGCAGCGTTTTTCACCGGATATAACATCCGGATTCAGCCTTGCATTCACACTTACAGCAGTTCCTGCACTTGTACTTTACACATACGTAAAGCCGTTCCGTTCAAAGACAGCACAGTATATCGTTACCGGAAGCATGTTCCTCTGGTCAGTGATGCATTTCACCACAAATCATCCTGCAGCATGCGCGGTAGTTCTTGCAGCCGTTATACTTACAGCATTAAATGAAAAAAGGCCGGCAGTGTACACTGTATCAGCGGTTATGGCAACAACGCTCATTTATCAGTTTACAGTCACACTCGGTCTCGGCAGGGCTGCTTCTGCGGTCATAGTTTCTGTTTTTGCAGCTTCAATGTTTTTCATTTCTGAATATTTTTCAGACAGGTACGAAAAGATCAGGGGTGCCGGCACGGTGTTCATGATCTGTACAATGATATTCCCGGTTGTATCCCGTTTTCCTGACAAGCCGTTCATTTGCTTTACACTTCTGCTTTCGGCAGCTGTTCTGGGACTTGCAGCTTACAGAAGAGAATTTAAGGATTCTTCAAAATCAAGCATACTTCTTGCTCTGGCATCTTCTGCACATTTCCAGATTTTCGCATTCCTGTTTTCTGATAATATCCTGTTTGGCAGGTTTTCATCTGAAGCGTTCACTGAAAACGTTCCTATGTATCTTGCCTCACTTGTAACCATGGCAATAGTGGCAGCTGCAGGTTTTGCAGTCAGAAGATCATCAGTATTCGTTTCGAAGTCATTTGTCTTTTCTTCACCGGTGATGGTATTGATGACATTCATTATCTATACACCTTCTCCTGAAGGAAAGTGGGGATCGGTTGCAGGATGCGCACTTATCATCTATTTCATACTCTGCGGTTTGATATCAAACGAAAAAGAAGCGCAGGTTCTGTATACTGCCGCTGCCGTTTCGGCGGTACCGACACTTCTGTTCCAGAAGTTCTTCCCGGTATCTGATCTGCTCATGCCTGAATACTGCGTGCTATGCACACTTGTACCGTACATTTTCCTTTTCAGGATCTGGAGAGAGAAAAGAAATGAACTCTGGAATGTTCTCTATGTTCATTCCTGTATCGCAATGGCGTCACTCGGAATTGCCGCCATCAGCACGTCGGAACTTTTCCATGTTATCATAATGGGCGTTACCTGTGCAGTACTGATAATGATAACACTTATTACAGGAAGCAAAAGATGGAGCCGTCTCGGAACGGTCACCCTCGTTGTTCTTGTATTTTATGCGACAAAGGATTTCTGGTCATCACTCGCATGGTGGGCATACCTTCTTCTTACCGGTATTCTGCTTATCATTTATGCAGCAGTCAACGAGTACTGCCGCAAGACCGGAAGAGAGAACGTTATAAAGGCCTCGTTCAAAGCACTTTTCGAAGCACTGCGCGATAAAAAGGAATAACAAAACAAAGCCATAACACTAACGATTTTAGTGTTATGGCTTTGTCGTTTATATCATCAATCCTGACCCGTCAGTTTAACTATCAGTTCTGTAAAATCAACTGTATTAACTGTGCCGTCGCTGTTTACGTCAGCGGCCAGCTGCTCACGGCTGTCGGCTTCGCTGCCGAGAAGAATGTTTTTGAGAAGTATAAGGTCGGCAATGTTTACTTTTCCGTCATCGTTTATGTCAGCCGGGGTGTATTCCACCTGCGGTGTAGGTTCGACCGACGGAGTGGTCTCGGCTGGCGGAGTAGTTTCGGCTGGTGGTGTGGTTTCGACCGGCGGGACGTAATCAGCCGGAAGTTCGCCTGCTGCGGTGAGTATCCACTGCTGGCAGAAATTATTTGTAGGACCCCACTGCGCGATGTTGGCACCGTATTCAGCACTGGCACCTGCAACTTCCATGAATTTTGTTCCGTCTGATGCAAATGTTGAAATCATGTATGTGCCGTTTTCGGTTCTGGAAAACTTAAAGAGCTGAGATGTATCTTCAGCGTTGAATGCCGCGAGCTCAATGTTTCCGCCGTCTTCTTTGCCGGCACAGCGGAGTGCGAATTTAATGTCGCTTGCGGAAATCAAGTAGTAGTAACCCTGGTGTTCTGAAGATTTTCTCAGTATCCAGTGCTGGCACTTTTCACCGTTGTTTTCCCACTGGCGGATGTTGGAGCCGTTCTACATTACGCCGTTTATTATGTCTGCAACGAATCCGCTGTTTCTGTTTGTGAATACATAAGTTTTTGATGTATCCATTACAGCTGTTTCTTCTGCAGGAAGCGCCTGTTTTGTGTACGCTCTCGGAGTTCCTTTGAATTCCGAGGTTTTGTTGCCCCAGACTGTTTTATTGTCGTTTCCGACTGCAGTGAAGGACATTACCTTTCTGCCTTTTTCATCTTTGGCAGCAAGGAATTTTCCGCTGTAAAGTCTGCCGCCGGCTATGATGACAGCGTCATTTGAGTCTGCCGCTTCAGACCAGGTGCCGGTTAAGGCTCCCGTAATTTTTCCGTCTTCAGTAAGTGTTATGTTTACAGATTCATATATTTTTGAACCTGTGTCAGTACCGTGGTTTATGAATTCATAGGTTCCGGCAATATCGGATGCACTGTATCCGCCGTTATCGATGCCGTCGCCGCTGTATTCATTAGGTGCGACTACAGGCCATCCTTCAGCGTTGAACTGCATGGAGTGAACACGTACCTCATGGTATTCGGTACCGCCGTTGAAGCGTGTGTGGTTTACGAGATACCATTTTCCGTCGTCATCATGAAGAACGGAGTTGTGTCCGGGTGCCATGTATGCCTGGTCGTTGGTTTTGAATTTGTGGTTGCCCATTACCTTGAGGCCGACTGTATCAAGATTTGTCGAAGATGCAAGGACTGCATTCTTTCCAGAAGGATCATAGAAAGGTCCTGTCGGACTTGTGGAACGGAATACTCTCATATTGTATCCGCCTGTGGCTGTAAGGCCGCCGTAAGTTACCCACAGATAGTAGAATCCTGTTTCCGGATTGTATTCGATGAACGGACCCTCTCCGGATTTTCCGTATCCGCCGGAGATCTTTGTACCGAAGTAGCTGTCTATCATTCTGCCGTCTTCAGTCTGGCCGCTTTTCGGATGTATGCATTTTCCCGTTGCCGGATCGATCTCAAGAGTGAATATGCCGCCTGACCATGAACCGTAGCACATGTACATCTTACCGTTCGTGTCATAGTATATAGTAGGGTCTATGGCGTTCGGGAAGAGCTGGTTATTAAAGTTCGACTTGTTGAACCAGTTCTGGTTGAATGTTACCTGACCGGCTGCGATAAGTTCATCTATATTGGTCGAAGTGTATTTGCGGTTTACGTTTTTGGTATTGCTCTTTGCGTAGCTGTCGTTTTCCGTAAATCCTGAATAGATGAGTGTGTCGCCGAATGTGTACGGACCTTCGATGGTTTTCGAAGTTGCAAAACAGATGACCGATCGGATGTAGGTCGATGATGTGCAGAAGTACATCATGTATGCGCCTTTGGATCCGTCGGAGTTTCTGAATTCAGGATTCCATACAACGTCAGGTGCCCAAACTGCGAATCCGCCTTTACAGTCTTCAAGATCTTCGCCGCACCATGCAAATGCCTTTTTTAAATTTCCGGAAAGATCGCCGAATTCGACATTGCCCGGAGTTTTATATCCGTTTGTGAACAGCTTCCAGTTCTGAAGATCGGTGGATTTTGCTGCATCAATGTGTGAGCCGAATGCATAATAGGTGCCTGTTGCAGGATCTCTGACTACAGAAGGATCGTGCACAGATACACGGCTCGGTGCTGCAGCAGCCATGGTTCCCGGAAACAGTGACATGAGCATCATTCCTGATACTGCAGCGGGAATTATTCTTTTTAATTTCATAAATTCCTCCGTTACATACTAAGTCTTAACCCATGAAAATAGAATAATAAAGAGACACTGATCATGCCGGAAACTTTGCATTGTTCCGGTCATGTCGAGATCAGCGCCCGGTCGTGCGTAAACGTTTTCTCTTTTATATGCAGTTACGCTTTATTTTCTAATAAAAATTATACACTCTTTTGTAGAAAAAATCAATAATTATTTATTGTGAAGTAAACACTGTTTTAATCGCAAATCCGGCTTCGCCGTTTTTCTGAAAGCATGGTGCCGTAAAATAATTTTTATTTTTTTATATCTTTGCAAACTGCGGTTTTACGCGGGTTCATAAGAAATAATACTGTTAAAGTAAAAAGAAATAAAATTTTTTTTATTTTACGGGAACCTTTGTTTATTCTGATGCATCTAATTATCAGCAAACGAAAAATGGAACAGTCGCGCAGGAAACTGTGCGGCATTATACCCCACTTATCCAAAAGGAAAACTTAAGAAATGAAAGGAAGTAATTTATTATGAAGTCAAACAAGATCATCGCAGGTATTTCAGCTCTCGTTATGGCAGCAGCAAACATCGCTGCAGTTTCAGCTCAGGCTGTTGAAGAAGAAGCAGTTAAGGAAGCTGAAGTTACAACAACAGCAGCTCCTGCAGCTGAAGAAGCAAAGGCTGAAGAAGCAGAGAAGCCAGCTCCTCCTGCACCGGCAGAAGAAGTTAAGCCTGAAGAAAAGGCTGAAGAAGTAAAGCCTGAAGATGAAGAAAAGCCAGCTCCTCCTGCACCTGCAGACGGTGAAGCAAAGCCTGAAAAGGAAGAGAAGGCAGAAGAAGAAAAGCCAGCAAAGCCTGAAAAGGAAGAAAAGGCAGAAGAAGAAAAGCCAGCAAAGCCTGAAAAGGAAGAAAAGGCAGAAGAAGAAAAGCCTGCAAAGCCTGAAAAGGAAGAAAAGGCAGAAGAAGAAAAGCCGGCTAAGCCTGAAAAGGAAGAAAAGGCAGAAGAAGAAAAGCCAGCTCCTCCTGCACCGGCTGAAGAAGTTAAGTTCAATGCTGATGTTATCAAGCTCATCCAGGACTTCGTAAGCAACATCTCATCACTCCTTCCTGACTTCACAGAATTCGAAGGATTTGAAGTATCAGAAGACTTCGGCGTTAAGGATCTCAGAGCTGTATTCAGACACATCAAGGATGCAGGCCGCAAGCCGGAAGCTCCTAAGGCACCTGAAGCTCCAAAGCATCCTCTCGGCGAATTCACAGGTCTCAAGAAGTTTGAAGTAAGCGAAGACAACAAGGAACTCGCTGGTGAAGACGGCGTTCTCCTCGACAAGGAAAAGAAGGTTCTCATCGCTTATCCTGCAGGCAAGGAAGACGAAGAATTCAAGGTACCTGAGGGTGTTGAAGAAATAGGACCTCACGCTTTTGAAAACAACAAGCACCTCAAGAAGATCGAACTTCCAGACACAGTTAAGAAGATCGGTAAGGGCGCTTTTGAAAACTGCGAAAACCTCGAAGAAGTTAAGCTTCCTGAAGACGTAAAGGTTATCGAAGAAGATACATTCAAGGGCGACGAAAAGCTCGAAAAGATCAACAAGCCTGAAAAGCTCGAAGTTATCAAGGATGATGCTTTCAAGGGCGTAGAAAAGCTTGATGAAAAGGTTAAGGAAGAACTCAAGAAGCACGAAGATCTCAAGTACGGTGATCTTACAAAGGACAAGAAGATCGACGTAACAGACCTTTCAACACTTGCACTCCACCTCGTTGGCGACAAGGATCTCGACAATGATCAGAAGGTAGTTGCAAATGTTCGTGAAGACGAAGGCGTAAACCTTGCAGACCTCGCTACATTAAAGAGAAAGGTTGCAGGACACAAGGAACACTTAGGTCCTGATGCTGCAAAGGATGTTCTCGGACTTGACGAGGAAGAGGAAGAAGCAGAAGAAGCTGCTGAATAATCCACACCATTATACCACCGTATAATAATATATTAATCAGTCGAAACGCCCTCCGTGTTTTTACGCGGAGGGCGCTTTGCTGTTGACGCAGATCTGAGAGCGTGGTATAATTATTATATTCTATGTATGTGAAAATAACATATAATGATCATATACGGGGATAAGGGGGGATATAAAACTGACACGAATACAGAAACGGTTTCTTCTGTGGTTTTTGTGGCCGGTGGCCGTTATATTTATCAATATGGTTCTGTCTGTAAAAGTCAGTTTATATATCTCCTATCTTCATGATCTTTCGTCCGTTATTTTCGGAACGCTGATCATGATGTGGGGAAGAGGAATCCGCAGCCGTGTCATACACAAACGCACACGAAACTGCCTTACGGGCGTTTCCTGGACTTTGTTTTCGCTTTATCTGATACGTGTATGCCGCTGGGAGTTTTTCGGACAGACGCCGTTTCTTGACCACATATGCTGGTACTTCTACTATATGGTGTTTATCACTGTACCATTGCTTTCTTTTCACGCGGCGGCCGGTATAAGCAGGGAGCAGAATTCCTGCAATACTGTTCTGAAACTCGCCTGGATATCCGGAGTGTTACTGACAGCTGCAACTGCCACGAATGGTATTCACGGAATGCTTTTAAAATTCGGCGACGAGGACAGCTATACCCACGGTCCGCTCTATTATTTGCTTACTACTTATTCCGTTCTCATGTCGTTCGGAGTACTGATCGTTCTGATCCGCTGCTGCCGTCTTTCAGAATGCCGTAGTCAGATATATGTGCCGCTTCTTATGAGCGGGGCAGGAATGGCGATGCTTGTATGGTACAATACAGTCGGCGGATCGCCGAGGATCTTTGATATAAAGCTTTTTTACATGCAGGACGCTTATTCACTGATCGTTACCGGACTCTGGGAAGGATGCATGATCATAGGTATTCTTCCTTCCAATTCAGATTACCGGCAGATATTCGAACAGTCCCATATAAATGCGGTGCTTAAGGACAGAAACGATACTGTATGGTATTCTTCCGTGCAGGTACAGAGTGACGAGGAAGGCGTTGATCTTATCGAGCATCAGAAACCGGTCGCAGGAGGAAATATCACCTGGACGGAGGATCTTCACACCATACGTTCGCTTCAGAATGAGCTTGCCGAAGCAAATGAGATACTCGAAGAGGAAAATGACCTTATCGAGGAGGAAAACCGTATTACTGCTGAACGCCTGCAGTACGAGATAAAGAATCGTCTGTACGATGAGATAGCTGCACATACCCACAGTCAGCTTGAAGAAATTGCAGGTACATTTACTGATACAAAGACTTTTACAGACGGACTTGTCCGTTCACTGCTGCTTGGAACCAGTGTCAAGCGCGTTTCGAATCTCATGATACTTGCCGATGCAAACCGGTATCTGTCATCAGACGAATTTGTTCTTGCACTGCGCGAGACCATGGAAAACTTCAGACTCACAGGCGCCGACTGTGAGTTAAGGCAGGGAGAAACCAGACAGTATCCGTCAGGTGTACTGCTTGCTGTATATGATGCCGTGGCTGCCGCTGCAGTAGCTGTTTCAGGAATGTGCAGTGCATTCAGCGTTTCAGTCACACCGGATGATGACACGCTTCTTGTCATTGAAACGGATGCAGAAGATCCTTATGCGGGGGCATCCGGAATATTGAATAAAGCCGGTATCAGGTTTTCGGTTTCAGAATCTGACGGCACGCAGATCCTTTCGACAGGAGGTGCGGTTCATGGATTACTATAGCTGGGATGCCCTGCAGGGCGTGCTGATGCTGATTGCCTTTATGTTTGTTTTCACCTGGACATATCTGCTTATTCGTCTTGTTCAGATAAAGATCTGCGGAAAACAGTGTGCGGCCATCTCGCTCTGCGCTGTGCTGTCGTATCTGTTCTACCACAATCTTCGTGAACATATCAGCGAATGGCCGTTACGGGTTTGCATAATAAGCTTTTCGTTCCAGACCGTGGTTGCCTTTATCACGGCAGTGTTTATTTACCGACAGGAAAAGACACATCTTTCCGCCATGTCGTTCCGCGAAGGATTCGACACTTTACCGGCCGGACTTTGCTTCTATACTGCCGGCGGCATGCCGAAAATGGTAAACTACCGTATGGACAGCCTGTATTTTAATATAACGGGCGAGCATCTTTCAAACGGTGAGGAATTCTGGCAGAAGCTTTCTGACGGAGTCTTTCCGTGCAGCATTTCAGGCGGTGAACAGCCGATGATCTGTCTCCAGGACGGAACAGCTTTCAGTTTCATGCACAGTGTTATAAAGGTAAAAAACGAGGATGTTTACGAGCTTATCGCCTCTGATATCACCGGACTTTATGAGCTGACGAAGGAACTGGAGGAGAAAAAGAAGCGAAGCCAGCAGATCAATGCCCGTCTTAAGGCGCTCAATTCCACTATGCGCTATGTTATAATGGAAAAAGAACTTCTCGCCATCAAGACGAGGATACATGATGAACTTGGTCAGTCACTCCTGCTGGGACGACGTTTTCTCACGTCGCCTGACAAGGTGGACGCAGACCAGATGCTTTCACAGTGGAAAAATACTTTCGGACTGCTTCTCTACGAGGAACGTGAGAACTGGCAGACGCCTTACCTGGTAAATACCAGAAGGGCTGAACTGCTGGGGGTAAAACTCACGGTGGAGGGGGATCTTCCTGAGGAAGAACATCTTATAGCAGTCATAGATACAGCGATAGCCGTACATACCACCAATGTTCAGCGCCATGCAGAAGGTACCGAGGCGTATATCAGGACAGAGGAGGATGAACGGTTCTATACAGTTTATTTCACCAACAACGGCAAAGTACCGGAAAAGGGGATAAGGGAATCAGGAGGATTGCTTAATCTCCGCAGAATGGTGGAACGCGCAGGCGGCGGTATGAAAATTCGCTCGCTTCCTGCTTTTGAAATGGCGCTTAAGCTGCCGAAAGAAAAAATAACGGAGGATTTTGGGGATTATGAATTATCAGGTGCTTATTGCGGACGATTACAGAATGATTCGTCAGATGTTTGAGGAGATCATCAAGGGTGCGGGGGGCCGCTACTCTCTTGCCGGAACAGTGGACAACGCTGAAGAGGCGATAACATTCTGCCGTTTCCATTCAGTTGATCTTGTGGTAATGGACGTTGTCATGGGCAGCGGCATGGATGGCATCGATGCTGCCGCCGAAATAAAGAAGTTCAGTCCGCACACAAAGGTGCTTATTGTAACGTCCATGCCGGAAAGTTCGTTTATCAGGCGTGCGAAGGAAGCCGGAGTGGAAAGCTTCTGGCACAAGGAGGTACAGGACGCTCCGCTTCTCGATGTAATCGACAGAACGATGGACGGTGAGTCGGTCTATCCGATGTCCATGCCGGAAGTATGGTTCGGAAACACAGTCAGCACAAGTCTTACAGAACGCGAACTCGATGTTCTGCACGGACTGGTAGGCGGTGCTTCCAATTCCGAGATTGCAGGAGATCTTGGAATCTCGGAACGAAGCGTAAAGCAGCATATCACCGACATGCTCAACAAGACCGGATTCAGAAGCAGGCTTCAGCTTGCGGTAAGAGTAAGGGGCGACGGTATTGTTATTAACGATTTCCATACAGTGTGATTGTATGCAGATACGCAAACTACGTTTGATTTTTGAATATCCGCTGATAGAAAACGAATAATTTAAACAGATAAAAAGCTTCATCAGATCATATGATTTGATGAAGCTTTGTTTATTTGTGACAAAAATTATGATACAAATGTTGAATTCTTTCTGCGTATATGCTTCCCTTTTGTACGATGTGAAGTGCATTTCTGATGTGTTATCATAATAAACATAAGGAAACACTGATTAAATCGGAAATCCGGCTTCGTCGGATTTCCGGAGGTGGGATTTGCGGGGCTTCGACCCGGAACCCCACGATGATTTATGAATGAATCAGCGTTTCCATAATCAAGTAAACCAGAGTCCTCTTGAAAAA
>JAGDDO010000069.1 GCA_017848205.1 Oscillospiraceae bacterium
AGAGGATCGAACGTCTCAATTCCTCAACAGCTGTTAATTCAGCTGCCAAGAAGGCTAAGGTTGAAGACGATCTCGAAAAGCTCGACAAGCAGATCAAGGAACTCATCGATCTTGTAAACAGGACAACCGATGACTTCTACAGAACTGTTGTATTCTCGAAGGCTTACAACATACTTGTTCCTGCAAATTCATCAAACAGCAATTCAGCTACAAGAGCTCTTACAGACGCTGTAATGCCGATCGCTATTGCTGATGCTCTCATCTTCGTAATTTACTTTGCTGTCGCATTTATTCTTTCATGTATTGAAGAATACGCAAAGGTAGATCACGATAAGAAAAAAAAGAAGGAAAAGGAACCTGAAGCTGCGGCAAACTGATAAAATCTCATCCCCGGTCTTAAAAAGGACCGGGGATCATTTTTTTGTGTTGACATACTTTCAGAATGTATTGTATAATTATTTTGTATGAACTAACGTATCAGCGTTTTCCTGATCATTACACGTTTAATATTACAGGAGAAGAGAAAAATGAATTTTAAAGAAACAGTTGATTATCTTTCATCAGCAGAACAATACGGAATTGTCCCGGGACTCGACAGTATAAAAAGGCTCTGCCGAAAGCTGGGCGATCCTCAGGATACTCTTAACATAATTCACATAGCAGGTACTAACGGCAAGGGATCTGCAGGCGCATTTCTTGACAGCATTCTCAGACAAGCCGGTTATAAGACCGGGCGGTACATTTCCCCTGCTGTTATGGATTATCTTGAAAAGATCCAGTACTGCGGGAGAAACATTGCTGAAAAGGAATATGCCGAAACAGTATCGAAAGTAAAAAAAGCTGCGGACGAAATAGTATCGGAAGGATTTCCGCATCCTACAGTATTTGAACTTGAAACAGCGGCTGCATTCTTCTTTTTTGCGGCACGCGACTGCGATCTCGTGCTCATCGAAGCCGGAATGGGCGGACGAACTGATGCAACAAACGTAATAAACAGCAGTGAGCTTTCGATAATCACATCAATAAGTCTTGAACACACAAAATTTCTCGGAAACACTATTGAACAGATAGCAGCAGAAAAAGGCGGCATTATAAAACAGGGTGGAAGCGTACTGACACTTATGCAGAACCAGGCAGTCACAGGTGTTCTTACAGACATATGCAAAAAGCAGAATGCAGATCTGACGATCACCATGATCTATAACATTTCTGACTACAGCTTTTCAGGATCTGCCCAGACATTTACCTATCAGGACCTTAAAGATCTTAAAATACATCTTCTCGGTAAATTTCAGACTGAAAACGCTGCCTTAGCTGTGGATGCCTGCCGTATTCTTAACGACAAGGGGTACGTTATCACTGAAAAAAGTATCCGCGAGGGCCTTGAAGCTGCAAGATGGCCCGGCAGATTTGAAGTGATACGTGACTCCTCACCTATGTTCATCATTGACGGTGCTCACAATGTGTCGGCTGCAAAAAGGCTCAGAGAAACAATTGATATCTGTTTTACCGAAAGACATATAACATATATAATGGGGACATTCAAAGACAAGGAATATTCCGAAATTGCAAGATACACTACCAAGCGTGCAGACATGATCTATACTGTAAGCACGGAAGGAAAACGCGGTCTAGATGCTGAAAAGCTTGCCGAAGCTGTGAAACCTTACA
>JAGDDO010000070.1 GCA_017848205.1 Oscillospiraceae bacterium
CACCGTTCGGTATCAAGGAACCAGTGCAGAAGTATAATAACAACAAGAACGATACCGAATGAGAACACTCCGTTCAGAGGATTGCTGTCGTTTCTCCATACTGCACATATGCCGAAGGAAAGACATCCTGCAACAAGCAGAAACTCGTCAAAGCCGAACTTTCTGACTTTCGGAACGAATTTCTTTATAAGCGACACCGCCGCAAATCCGATAATAATGAAAACTGCCAGTTTGCTGATGCTTACGCTGGAAGCGTAATCTTTCCAGACATCACCGTTGTGAAGATCGAAAAACCGCAGTCTGTTTTCCTTGTTGTAGTTGCTTATGAAAACTCCCGAACTGAAAAGCATGAAAAGCCCGATAAGCCTTGCGACCACGTTGTTTTCTGCAATGAAGGAAGCAAACAGTTTAGTCACATCATTAACCGACTCCTTAAAGGTCTTTGTCGGAATGGTGTCGGTTTCCGCCTCATCTGCGTTTCCGGACTTTTCCCCTGCCGTTTCTTCTGCAGCGGAAACCGTTACTGCTTCATCTGTTTCCGTGACAGAAGTTTCATTATCCTGAACTTCACCGCCTTTGACATTTCCGGCAGAATCTTTTTCAAGCTCTTCTGCCTCAGGTTCTTTTTTATTTGAATCATTTATTTTTTCTGACATGAATACCCTCCGTTTTACTTTGTCAGACAAAGGCCGTGACACTGTTCCGTTACAGGATGAAACAAAGCAAAGGCCGTAAATCTGCACATACATCTATCATAACATATTTCATTTTGTTTTTCAATACTCATGATTTTACCGTCATTTTCCGTTTTTCAAAATTATAAAAAATGCAAATGTATTCTTCTTGTCATTTGTTGTGAATAGTGCATTATTAGAATCATTCCTAAATATTTATTTTATATGAACTGATTGTTTTTTATCAAAAATCTATTGACATATCAGCATTTTCATGATATACTATAGTCATTGAAGGAAATGAAACGTTTGACTAACGGCAAAGCTGCTGAAAGGCAGTGACGCAAAACTAGAGGGGCTAAACTGAACGCAATCTCACCACTCAGACGCTTCAAAGTTCAGCATTTGTCAGCCAGTTGCCTGCTTTCGGTTCTGGTTTCTGATCCGGTCGTACACCCGGAAAAATCAGGGGTCAGGTTTTCCTGATGTTCGGCACCTTCTTCACGGGAGGAGAAGGTACATGAACAGTGACAGCTTTTTCAGGTAAAGAGTCAGTCAGGAAAAAGGTCAAGAGCTCGGGCTTTCACCGAAAGATTACGGTTTATTTCTACCCTGGACGTTATGCCAAGGAAGTTTCGGTCCTTTAAAATAAAGTAAGCGGAAACGGTATTTCGTTTACTGACGGCCAATGCGCACCGGAGCGTACCGGGTGCGCGGCGGCTGAAACCACGATGGCGGAGGCCATCACTTCAGATTCTCCTCTCAAACATTCAAACCACGCTAACAAAAATCTGAAGAATTCAAAACTCTTGGAAAACAAAATCGCAAAACCTTTTCTTTAAAACATTCTTAAAACAAAACTTCTGACATTTCAAAAAATTCCTTAAAATTCAAAATCCAAAAATTCCTGAGGGAACGCTGATCAGACGGGAGTCGGCTTCGCCGGATCTCCGGAGGGTGAATTTGCTGTAAATCAGCGTTTCCCCAAACTCAGAAAATTCATTCAACAAACCAAACATTAAAAACTTCTTCAATTCTAATTTTCCTAATTATTCAAAGGGACTGCCGGTCCGGTATCAGAACGCTACGCTGATATCGGCCGGCAGTCCCTTTTTGTTATGTTTACATTGACTTTTACAGTCTTTTATGGTAGAATTATAACAGATTTTCCCCATGGAGAGGAGGCACGTATACTATGACCGGACCAGTGAAACTTACAGCTGTCTGCAAGGATTATTTATGGGGCGGCACAAGGCTTCGTGATGAATTCGGCAAAAAATGCTCTCTAGACAAAGTAGCTGAAAGCTGGGAGCTTTCCTGTCACAGAGACGGCCCTTCTGTAGTTTCAGGTACAGAGCAGACGCTAAAGAATTTCATCGATGAAAACGGATGGGACATTCTCGGCACAAACTGCAGAGACATGAAGGACTTCCCTGTTCTCATCAAGCTGATCGACGCTCATGATGATCTGTCTGTTCAGGTACATCCTGACGATGCTTACGCCCGTAAGCACGAAAACGGATGCGGCAAAACTGAAATGTGGTATATCTTAGACTGCGAGGAAGGTGCTTCCCTTCTCTTCGGATTCAAAAAGAATATTACGAAAGATGAATTCCGACGCAGCGTCAAAGAAGGTACACTTCTTGAAAAAGTCAACCGTGTCCCTGTAAAAAAAGGCGACGTGTTCTTTATCACCGCAGGTACTCTCCATGCTATCGGAAAAGGTATTCTTATTGCGGAAATACAGCAGAACTCGAACACCACATACCGCATTTATGACTACGGAAGAAAAGACAAGGACGGAAAAGAACGTGAGCTCCATATTGACAAGGCGTGCGATGTTACAGCTCTCTGCCCGCCTGAGAACTGTCCTTCTTACTCTGCTGAAGAACATAACGGCTTCTCTTCCAGACTGCTTGCTTCCTGCAGTATTTTCACTGTTCATCTGCTGAATATACATGAAAGAGCTGAACTTAATACCGACAGCACATCTTTTGAACACCTTCTTGTTACAGAAGGCAGCGGCCGTCTTGAAGGAAAGGACTTCAGTATGGACTTTACCAAGGGCGACAGCATTTTTATACCAGCCGGTTATGGCAGATCCACCGTTACAGGTAACTGCCTTATAATAAAAACTCGTATAGATTAAATAAACGGAGGAAATTTTAAATGAAGTATTACGTAGGTATTGACCTCGGCGGCACAAACATATCTGCCGGTGTTGTCAACGAAAACTATGAGATCATCGCAAAGGCATCAACAAAGACAAACTGTCCGCGTCCTGCATCTGAGATCGGTGAAGATATGGCCAAGACAGCTATTGAAGCTGTTAAGAAGGCTGAACTTTCAATGGATCAGATCGAATGGGTGGGTATAGGAACACCAGGTATCGCTGACAACGCTAACGGCGTTATCGTATACTCAAACAACCTCGGATTTGACAATGTTCCTATGGCAGATTACATTCACAAGTTCATTGACAAGCCTGTATTTATCGAAAATGACGCAAACGCAGCTGCTTACGGTGAATTCGTTGCCGGCGCTGCAAAGAAGGCAAACAACGCTATCTGCATTACACTCGGAACAGGTGTAGGCGGCGGCATTATCATCGACGGCAAGATCTACTCAGGATCAAACAATGCCGGTGCTGAACTCGGCCACATCGTTATCGATCCTGCAGGTCCTCAGTGTACATGCGGACGTAAGGGATGTTTTGAAGTATTCTCATCTGCTACAGGTCTTATCAGAATGTCCAAGGAAGCTATGGAAGTCGACAAGGACAGCATAATGTGGAAGCTTTCAGCAGAAAAGAACGGCAAGGTAACTGCAAGAACTCCTTTCGACGCTATGCGTGCAGGTGACAAGTCTGCTAAGGAAGTTGTAGACAAGTACATCACATACCTTGCAGCCGGTATCACAAACATCATCAACATCTTCCAGCCTGATATTCTCTGCATCGGCGGCGGCGTATGCAATGAAGGTGATCCTCTCCTCCTCCCTGTAAAGGAACTCGTTAAGAAGGAAGTTTACACAAGATCACTTGCAAAGAATACAGAGATCGTTATTGCTGAACTCGGAAACGACGCCGGCATCATCGGTGCTGCATTCCTCGGAAACGCAGTAGCAAAGTAAAACTTAAATAAATAAGGAAACACTGATTTGACCGGAAAATGCGGGGCTTCGCTCTGTGCTCCATGCTAAATTAGTGATTTCGTAAGCAAGGATACGGCACTAAACTGTCGTATCCTTTTTTTCATGAAAATATCATATATTATTTTTAAGCTTAATAAGCATCACAGTAAAAAACAACTCCCGTTTCAGATTTGATTCCGAAACGGGAGTTTATTTACAAATTAGTATTAACTAAAATTACTTTCCTCTTCTGCCGTTCTTGATCTCATTAGGATTAAATCCTCTTGAAATAAGATCTTTCTTGAACTTAGCATCGATCTTTGCAAGCTGCTTTGCTTCTCTTGCTGAGATAGGACGCTTAGGAACATTTGATGAAGCGGACTGTGAAGGAGCGCTCTGGTGAAGAACCTTGCTTGATGACGGAACATATGCTACGAAATCAGGTACGAGTTCTTCCTTTTCAGGCATCTGGTTATTTGCAGCCTGTGTATTTCCAACATCTGCGCCGAGCTGGCGGAGAGCTTCTTCGATAGAATCAGCTGTACCAGTATGTGCGCCAAAGACTGACTGCTTAGGAGCCGGCTTAGGAGCTGGTGCAGGAGCTGCAGGTCTTGCCTGTGAAGCAGCACCGTAACCCTGAGGCATCTGGAATCCGCTGTTCTGCGGCTGAGCGTATGGGTTCTGAGGCTGTGTAAACTGCGGCTGTGCATATGGATTCTGCGAAGCAGAACCGAAGCTGTTCACTGCAGACTGTGAAGGAGCAGTACCAAAACCGTTCATTGCCGGCTGTGAAGGAGCTGCATTACCGAATCCTGACATAGTCGCTGCAGAAGGAGTCTGTACAGAATCGAAACCACTCATGATAGATTCTGTCTGGCTGTAATCTGCTGCAGCAGAAGACTGTGTGAATGAAGACGGAACGCCTGGTGAAGCAAGTTCATCCATAGCTGCTGAAGTCTGAGCCTTGCTGAAGTTATTTACATTCTGTGAAACGTAGTTGTTGCCTGACGGCTGGTAAACAGGAACGTTAGGAACTACGAATTCATCATTTGCAGATTCTGAAATATTGAGTGAACCGAATTCTGTTACTGCGGAATTTACAGATGAAGCACCTGCATATTCAGCACCGATAACAGGAATGTTGTCTGAGAAGAATGATGAAGCATCTGCCTTGGCTGCTGATGTAACAGGAGCTGCAGGAGAAGCTGCCTCTGCTTTCTGCTGTGTTGCCTGTTCAGCAAGCTGTGATCCGATGCTGAACTGTGAAAGAATATCATCTGTAGCACTTACAATGTTCTGAGCTGTAACTGAATCAGAAGCAGACGGAGCTGATACTGTTTCCGGTACAGGCTGAGGCTTTACAAGGAACTGTGAAAGGAAATCATCATCAGATGCTGACGGAGCAGAAGGTGCAGACGAAGCTGTACTCTGAACAGGTGAGCTTACTGATGCAGCGCCTGTGTATTCCTGGAATACAGGTGTCGGTTCTTCCGGCTTTGTTTCCTGAGCAGGAGCTGATGAGATCTCATCAAACTGCAGGCTGTTAGCCTGTGCAGCATTGTTCTGTGTAAACGGGTCAAATGTATTCTGTGGCTGTGAATATGCGTAAGGATCAAACGGTGCCTGCGGAGCACTTACTGCTGGCTTCTGAGCAGCCGGTGCGCTCTGGGCATACGGATCGAACATATTCTGCGGAGCTGTAACTGTCGGTGCAGGCTGTCCGCTCTGTGCGTAAGGATCGAACATTGAAGCAGGTACACTTGCTGCAGGAGTCTGAGCGTAAGGATCAAACATATTCTGCGGTGCACTTGCTGCAGGTGTGCTCTGAGCATATGGATCAAACATATTCTGCGGAGCTGTAACTGCCGGTGAAGGAGCCTGCTGTGCATAAGGGTCAAACATGTTCTGCGGAGCTGTAAAGCTCTGTGCAGGAGCACTCTGTGAATACGGATCAAACGGTGCCTGTGGTGCGCTTACTGCAGGAGCAGGACTCTGTGTACTCTGTGAACCGCCGTATGATGTAAATACAGGCTGGCCAGGCTGTGGCTTTTCACCAGGAATAGCATCACGGAGCATCTGAAGTGATCTTGATGTAGCTTCATCATTTCTGCTTGCTTTCTTTGCAGATTCTTCAGCTTCTCTGTTCAGTAAATATTCTTCATATGTAGCTTCTCTAACAATACCCTGTTTCTTAGCTTTCTGATAACGTTTCTTTTCTTCCTTTGCAATACGAAGTTCTTCCTTATTGCTTTCGCGGATCATTTTCGTTGCAAATACTTCTTTGCATCGCTCACAGGTAAGATCAGTGATGTCTTTGAGTTCGCCTTCTCTTGAATACCATGAGCCTCCTGCAAGTTTCATTCGGCATCCGGTATATTTTCCGTTGTCTGTGCCGTGCATTGCGTTGTCTTTAGTGTTGCGGATTAACGATATCGGCATTTAATAGACCTCCCATTATAGTTGCGAAAGTATAAACATAAACTATAATTATTATAAATCAAATTCGCAATAATTTCAACTCTTTTTAAGAAAAACGCTAAAAAAACGTTTCAATTTATTAGTATTGTACAAAAGAGTATTTTTAAACTTTATACCATTAAAATCATTTATAAATTTTGATTCAGTTCTGAGATGTTTTTGGCTAAATTATATATTTTTCTGCATGAAATTTTTCACACGAAAATACTATTATGCCTTGTCTTCCCATATAATGCTGACAATACGATGATCTGCGGGCTTATACAGTTCCTCTAATACTGATACAGTCAGTTTCTTCATTTATTACATAATACAAAAAGGCTGCCGGAAAACCGACAGCCTGATTTTGTTATTGATATGGGATAAGGAATTATTCCTTAACGCCGCCTTCTGCTACGTTATCAACGATGAGACGTGAGAGGAAGCAGTAAATTACGATGATCGGGAGGATCGAAAGAACGATTGCACAGTATCTGACACCCTGGTCATTAAGTTTATCGTTTGAAAGAATTGATTCAACCATCATAGGCATTGTGTACTGCTTGAAATTTCTTGAAATGAGGATCATTGACGGTGTATAGAAGTTGTTCCAGTTAGCGATGAAACAGAATATTGCCTGTACACCAACGGCTGGTTTAAGCATTGGAATTGCAATTCTTACGAATGTGCTTAACTCGCCTGAACCGTCTATGCGGGCGGCTTCAACGATTTCCGTCGGGAAGTTCGCTTTCATGTACTGACGCATATAGAATACGATCGCAGGTGCTGCAATTGCAGGAAGAATAAGCGGCCAGTATGTATCAGTAAGCTTGAGTTTTCCCATGAACTGTACGAAACCAACTGATGTAACCTGTACAGGTACCATCATAACTGCAAGTATGAAAGTATATGCAGGTGTTGAAAGCTTGAAATCATAAATTACAAGACCGTAAGCTGTAAGTGCTGAGAAGAAAATTGTAAGTGCTGTAGCTGAAATAGTGATGAAGAATGAGTTTCTGTAACCGATCCATGCACTGTATGAGATCTTGCCGATCTTGTTTAAATTGATTGTTTCCTTGATATTTCTGATAAAGCTTGTACCAGGAATAAAGCTGAGAGGCTGATTTGTAATAGCCTGAGGATCACGTGTAGCGTTTACAAGAAGTATGTAAATAGGCGCCAGAACGATGATCGTTATAAAAATAAGAATTGCCATGATTACGATCGACTTGGTCATGACTTTTCTTGAATAGTTGTCGTTTACGTTATTCATAATCAGAACCCTCCGAATGATGATTTACTCTGAAGTTTTGCAAGCTTCTTCTGTTCCTTTGCGAGCGCCTTCTTTTTCTTGTCGTCCTTGTCTACGTTCATAGCAAAGCAGATACATCCAAGAGCTGAAGTGATTACGAAGAGTATTACAGAAGCTGCAGCTGAGTAACCGTAGTTCTGAGGAATGATATGGAACTTGTTATAGATGAACACAGCAATTGTTTCAGTGCTCTTGTTCCATGCTGTTCCTTCCTTGTAGAGGTAAGGGAGATCCCACATCTGGAGACCACCGATCATGGAAGTAACAAGTGTATAAACAACCATTGGACGGAGAAGCGGAAGTGTGATCTTTGTGAACACCTGTCTGCTGTTTGCGCCGTCGATATCAGCAGCTTCAAAGAGTGACTTGCTGATACCCATGATAGCTGACATGAGCATGATCATTGTATTACCGAACCACATCCATGTCTGAGCGAACATGATAACTCCTCTTGACTGCAACTTGCCTCTTACAAAGTCAATAGGACTGTTCGCATCAACGAAGCCGTGATCAATAAGGAAGCTGTTGATAGGGCCGTACTTTGTTTTTGAGAATAACATCAAAAATAACGCTGCTACTGAAGCCGCTGTTACAATGTTCGGTAAGTACATAACGATCTTGAAGAATGTCTTGCCCTTGATCTTGAGGTTGATGTCTGTAAACCATACAGCTAACAGTAATGACAGACCTAACTGCGGAATAAAGTTACCAAACCAGAGTATGAGAGTATTAAACAGATCGTTAAAAACATCTCTGTGAAGTGCCGATTCCGTTCTGTTGGAGCCGCCGAACAGGAGTACTGCGAAATTTTTCATTCCGACATAATCCTGAGCTAAGTTACCATTGCCGTAAACTGAAAGTCTGAAAGTATTGATCAGCGGAACGAGCTGAAAAATCAAATAGACTATAAAAAAAGGTAAAATAAAGTAATATCCGTATTTAGCATAACTAATTGAACGGATTTTGTTTTGTGCACTTGATTTCATTCTCAAAACGCCCTCCTAGGCACACATATAGTATTCAGGATAAAATCATTATATTAACACAACACACACTCCTGCAGGGCATACCTGTCCTGCAGGAAGTGTGGTCAGTTAATATTTAATTTTTAAAATCTGTTCAATTAATCAATTGTTACAGAACCGTCTGTGATCTGAGCAGCAACGCCATCCTTGAATGCTTCCATAGCTTCATCAACTGTTGCGTATGTACCGTCACAGTAGCTGTTTACAGCATTGCTGAATTCAGTCTTGATGATTGCATCGTATGGAGTGATCTTGCCCTTCATATCGATACCGTCAGCAACCTTGTTGAGTACTTCAAACTGGTTCTGGCCGCCGAGTACAGGAGCACCCTTGTATTCGCCCTTAGCGATGATAGCTTCCATAACCTTCTTGTTTGACATGTATTCGCCCTGCTTTTCAGCGTAAGCTGTAGCGCCTTCTTCGTTTGTTGTGAAGAAGTCGATGAACTGCTTAGCAAGATCCTTGTTGTTGATTCTTGCTGCAGGAGCAAGCCATGTACCGCCCCAGTAGAATGGTGAAGGACCAACTACGCACTTCCACTTACCGAATGTAGCGCCGCCTTCGCCGCCTGCTGCAGCTGTAAGGATTGTGTCACCGAAGCCCCATGTTGAAACGAAGAAGCCCATTACGTCATCTGTCTGTCCGAGTGGTGTCCATTCTGGTGTCCACTGTGAAACCTTTGTTACATATTCGTTGTTGTAAAGAGTGTGAGCAAATTCAGCGTACTTTGTGCAGTAGTCATCAACTACAAGCTTGCCGTCCTTAACCCAAGCTGATCCTCTTGAACCTGAGTAAACCTGCCATACACCGCCGAGTGTAGCTGAGAGAGCAGGACCGTTAGCGTCCTTAAGAGCCTTAGCTGTTGCAAGGAATGTATCCCAGTCCTTAACCTTTTCCTGCATTTCATCAGGTGTCTTAACGCCGAGGTACTGTTCAGCGAGGTCATCTCTGTAGCAGAAGCCGCCTGCTGCAGCCTGCCATGAAATACCCTTGAGAGCGCCTGTTGTTGTTGACTTACCTGTTTCTACAACGTAGTCATAGATGTCTGAGAAATCTGAATCTGAGTAACCAAGTTCTGAGAGTGGAAGTGTCTGAGCGTCATCATTGATGAAGTTAAGGCACCAGTCAGCTTCGAGGAACATGATGTCAGCGTCGTTATCAGCGTTTGCAAGGTACTGTGTGTACTGTTCTGAAGCCTGACCGCCCTGTACGTTGAAGTTCTTGATGTTGATGAGTGAAGGATCTGTACCTGTCTTTTCGCAGAAAAGATCAACCATCGGCTGGCTGTCGTTTGCGTTCCAGCAAAGGATTGTGAGCTGGTCGCCGTTAGCAGCTGTTTCGCCGCCGTCTGCTGTTGATTCTTCAGCCTTTGAATCTTCTGTTGCTGAGTTGCCTGCGTCGTTGCCAGCAGCTGGCTTTGAATCGCCGCCTGCTGCAGGACCGCAGCCGTAGAGTGCTGTTGCTGAGAGAGCAAGAGCAGCAAGTAATGCTAATGTCTTCTTAAAATTCTTCATTTCTAAATTTTCCTCCTTAATGATTATATTATATTTTGGTAAATATAATATGCATTAATATTTATGTGGTCAGTCTTGCGACTGTTTGACCCTTGATAAGGCTTGTTTCGATCAGAGTGTGCTTTTTCAGTTCAGATATCTCTTCACCTTTTATACGGCTTAGCAGAAGATCCGCTGCTCTTCTTCCGAGCTCTGTGGTGTTCTGCAGAACCGTTGTAAGTTTAGGTTCGATTATCTGTCCCATCATAACTCCGTCAAAACCGACGAATGAAATGTCTTCAGGTATTCTTAATCCCAGTTTTCGAGCTGCTTTTATTCCGCCGAAGGCTGAAATGTCATCCGGCATTAATATGCATGTCGGAGGTTCATAAAGCGAAAGCATTTCTGAAACCAGTTCCTCGGAACGTTCTGCTTCACTGTACTTTCCCTGTTTAATGTAGTCAAGTACAAGAGGAACACCGAGCTGCTTCATTGTTTCCGTAAAGGTGTCAAGCCTTACAGTAGTTATCAGTGATGTGTCACCGTAAATGTAACCTATTTTTCTGTGACCCATTTCATAGACATACTCAAGTATGTCTCTCATTCCCTGACGGTTGTCTGAACAAACTGAACGTTCCCGCCTTGAAAAGAAGTCAATCACAACTGAAGGAAGATCACTCCGGAGAACTTCACCGATCTGACTGTCGTAGAAATCTGCACATGCTACCAGCACGCCTTCAACATTTCTGTGTCGGCAGTGTTCATAGTATGTAAGCGGCTTTTCATCTTTGATCTCACCAATGAAGATTATGTCATATCCTTTTTCCTCAACTGCTTCCTTGAAACCCTGGATAACTGCTGAAAAATAAGGATGCTTAAGACCGTTTCCAAGTCTGTTGTTATAGATAACGCCGATAGTGTTTGTTTTGTTTGTTTTAAGCGCCTTGGCGCTGGAGTTCGGAAAGTAACCGAGTTCGTCAGCTACTGCCCTGACTTTTTTCTTAGTCCTTGCGCTGATGTCGCTGCAGTCATTGAGTGCCTTACTCACTGTTGCGCTAGAAACGCCGCACCTTCTGGCGATATCTTTGATTGAAACCATTTTAAAAAACTCCGTTAATGTGTTTAACGTTTGTCTTTAATAATAATATACTTCGTTGCACTTTAAAAGTCAATGAATACTACAGAATTGTTATCTTTATCAGACAACATGCACAATAAAACTTAAAATTCTTAGTGCAGTCTGTATTAATTCTCTCTTCAAAAGATACAAACCTTACAAAACGGTTAAAATTTATTTTACTGTTTAATATGCCGGTCATCTTCCTTTTTAAGCCGAAACCGTATTGTAAACGGCATTGTTTTATAGTATAATAATTAATACCACACTATAAAATTCAGTTCTGGAGGTACTTTATGGCATATTACCCGTTCTCGGAACGTAAGGGCATGCTTTGCTTTACATGCTGTCACGTTCTTGAAGACAATAAACCTATAACCTTTGTTACTCATCACTTTGATGATAACAACTGGCAGTTTCTCTGCAATTCCGAACACACCGACGCTGATGCTGTTATAATAAGTATCGGCGAGCTTCTGGAGATCGATCCGAGTATTGAAAAACTCTGTGATCTGCCGGTCGGAGGATTTGCGACAAGGAAGAATAAAAACGCCAAATGGATGACGGGACAACTTCCTGACGAGAAATCTTACCCTGTAAGATAGATAAGCAACAGTATTATTATATCCTATTTATATAAAATAGTCAAGATGTTTTCGCTATTTTATATGCAAAAAGAAAATAATAAACACCCGGTGGATTTTTATCCATCGGGTGTTTCGTTTTTTTACTGATTTTTGGCTCTTAAAGCGGCAGCATTCTTCTGTTCTCTTCTTTTCTTGGCACGAAGGTTGATAATATAGCCTACGAAAACAAGATAAAAAAGTGAAAGTCCCGTCGCTATGCGGAGTGCTGTTTTTAAAGCTGATGATTTAAGATATGTTGTAAAAACTTCTGAGAGATATTTTGTGTATGAAAATTCCGCGTCACTGTAAGCCACCAGATCAACTGTTCCGATCTCGTTGTCAAGATAACGGAGTTTTAGAGTGCCGAGCTTCTCTCCTGCCTTTATCGGTGCACTCACTTCATCGTATACATAATCGATCTCAGTGATAATGTTTGATGTATCGACAGTTGAAAGCCACATACACTTTACATCGTGTTCAGGTTTCAGGTTGATGTAGTCCTTGCCCTTGGCAAAACGGATCTTAGGGGAACCGATCTCCTGTGTCTCCTCAAGTACGACTTTGTGCTCGAGATTTGTAAAGGCCCAGTCAAAGAGCTTTACTGCGTCATTGAGATGTGTGAAAATATCATTTTCATATTCATCCTGTTTAAAAGGAGC
>JAGDDO010000071.1 GCA_017848205.1 Oscillospiraceae bacterium
ATATATCGATTACATAATCAATGAGCAAGGAGAAAAAATGAAACACGTATTTTTTATTTATAATCCCCGTTCGGGCAAAAAAACTATTGTTGCAAAAGTTACATGGATAATCGATCAGCTCACAAAAGCCGGCTACGATGTCACGGTAAGACCTACCCAGAGCCGCGGTGATGCTACAGAAACAGCCGCAAGGATCTGCATGGAATCTACAGTACATGACTATGAATTCATTCTCTGTTCCGGCGGAGACGGTACCCTCAATGAAGTAATAAGCGGTGTAATGCGCTGCGAAAAAAAGCTTCCGGTGGCCTATATTCCTGCAGGATCAACAAACGATTTCGCTCACAGTCTGAACATTCCTGACAAGGCAGACGCTGCTCTGCGTTCTATTCTTGAGGGTTCCTATTTCCCTGTGGACATAGGATCTTTCAACGACAAATACTTTACCTACATAGCTGCATTCGGTGCATTTACAGAAGTGCCTTACGAGACCTCACAGCAGCAGAAGAATATTCTGGGGCACGCTGCTTATCTTCTCGAAGCTATGAAGCATATCAAGAATATTCAGTCTTACAATCTTACCGTAACATATAACGGTAATGTCATAACTGATGATTTCGTGCTGGGAATGATATCAAACACAGCATATGTCGGCGGTCTTCTGTCAATGAACGATTTCTCGCTTGATGACGGCATGTACGAAGTTACGCTCATAAGAACGCCAAACAATCCTATTGAACTGCAGAAGATACTTTCTTCCCTGCTAAACATATCTCAGGATATTGATACTGAACACGTTCTTTATTTCAAGACATCTGAAATTGTTATAAAATGCAACAGCGATACTGAAATGAAATGGACTATCGACGGTGAATCCGGCGGCGACCAGCGCGAAGTCCGTATTCAGAACAACAGAAAAGCCATTGATTTCATCACAAGCAGATAAATCTTTTCTATAAAAACACCATTAAACCGGAAATGAGGGGCTAAAATCCCGTACCCAGCGCTGATTAATAAATCAGCGCTGACTTTGTTTTTAGCATTTGGTCATTTTACATGAAATATACTCCGAATATTGTATAGAGACACGATTAAAAATTCACTTTAAATCTGTTGACATATGATATAATTCTGTGATATACTACATAGAACACCTGCAAGATATAACGAATAGTAATTATCCGGCTGTATTTTTCGGGGAAAAAATTATTATTTTCAGGAGGAAATATAAAATGGCTAAATGGGTTTGTCCGGTTTGCGGATATGTACACGAAGGAAATGAACCACCAGCAGAATGTCCTGTATGTCATGTACCGGGTTCACAGTTCAATAAGGTTGAAGGTGAACTTACACTTGCTGCAGAACATGAATTCGGTGTTTATGCTAAAACAGTAAAGAACAACAGCGAAATAAGCGATGAAGATAAGAAGTATATTTTCGAACAGTTAAAGGCTAATTTTGACGGTGAATGTTCTGAAGTCGGCATGTACCTCTGCATGGCAAGAGTTGCTTACCGTGAAGGCTATCCTGAGATCGGCGCTTACTGGGAAAAGGCTGCTTTTGAAGAAGCTGAACATGCTGCAAAGTTTGCTGAACTCCTCGGTTCTGATCTTGAAAGCAAAATGACTGCGTCAACAAAGGAAAACCTCAAGTGGAGAGTTGACTGCGAATTCGGCGCTACACAGGGCAAGACAGATCTTGCAAAGTGCGCTAAGAAGAACAATCTCGATGCTATCCATGATACAGTTCACGAAATGGCAAGAGATGAAGCAAGACACGGCAAGGCTCTCAAGGGTCTTCTCGACAGATACTTCGGCTGATCATAATCATATGACATTTTAAAACAAAACATAAAACAGCTTCGTACTTAAACATAAGTGCGAAGCTGTTTTTATATCAGTACGTATAACATTCAAGAGTCGGACATATCCGCCGGACCCGTTTTTATACCGGATCAGCTTATTATGTATCCCACATAAGGAAGTTCACGGTATTTGCTGTTGTAGTCCATGCCGTAACCGACAACGAAATAATCGTCGATCTCGAATCCGGCATAATCTGCCTCAACATCTTCTATACGGCGTTTTTTCTTGTCAAGGAATGTACAGACCTTAATAGACTTCGGTCCCTGTTTGCTGTAAATTTCAATAATTGATCTGAGGGTGATGCCGGAATCAACTATATCTTCTATCAGAAGAACGTCCTTTCCGGCTACGTTTATATCGCCGCCGTA
>JAGDDO010000072.1 GCA_017848205.1 Oscillospiraceae bacterium
AAATTTGCTTTGACCTGTGTGTTGCCGGCTTCGCTGCTGCTTGTTGCAGTATGCATTATAAGTCTGATGCTTACAAGCAAAAATCTTCTGCACTCTATACAAAAATCTCTGGAAAGCCAGGGAAATTCCAGAATACAGACCATGACTGAAGACCTTAACCGATCAGTAAGCAGTGCCGGATTCCAGTCGAGGGTCTCCGATGTTCAGAGACTTCTGAGAAACGAAAAGGATGATGAAATCAAAGAAATGCTTTTTCAGATGGCCATGCGTTCATCATGCTTTGAAGAGGTTTCTCTCTATGATTTCACTGACAATACATTTTATAATGCCAGTACGAAGGGCACGTTCACTCATCCGCCGGTATGGTATGACGAGGAAAGATTCATTAAGACTGACGGTTATTTTATAACCCAGAATATTACACACAATGCGGATCTTACGCTTATCTATTATGTTTTTCCGTTCAAGTCAGCAAAGTCAGAGGTGAACGACCACTGTTTTGTGGCTTCTGTAAGAAATGAGCTCATCATAAGACAGCTCGGACTCAGAAACGAGCTGAACGAAAGCAAGTGGATGATCATTTCAGATGACGGACGAATAATTTATTATTCCGGTAAATATGATCACGAGGTTTTCTCTGCTATCGAGGAAAAGATAAGAACAGTGGCTTCAGAACCGTATGCTGTTCATAAATTCAACGGAACGCTCGTGCTTGTTATCGACAGAAAAATACCTAATGTCGACAACATAAGAATACTCTATGTGGCGCCTGTTGAAAGAGCACTTAAGGATTCCAACCAGAGCCTTGTGGTCATGATCGTTCTAACTGTGTTCAGTATATGCATACTTGCATTCTTTATCGGACTTATGACCAAGAAAATGGTCACTGAGATAAATGCTATAAGAAAGAGTCTGGGCGGTATTCAGGAAAAGAAATTCGTCGGTGTCATCAAAAATGAGACTCATGACGAGATCGGTGATCTTGTTGATGATTTCAACAAGGTAATCAATCTGCTCACCTATCAGGCTGAACACGATGAGAACACAGGTTTTTACAATTCAAGAGCGTTTGCCAGAAAAGCACGTAAGATCGTTACTGAAAACGCCGGCAGCGGCCGTTATGCAGTTATCCGGTCTGACATTGACAATTTCAGCTTTATAAACGATATTTTTGACTGGTCTGTCGGAAACAGCATTCTTATTAAAATATCGGAAATTATAAAGGACGTATTTAAGGATGCACTGCTTCACGGCTATCTCGGAAATGACATTTTTGTTGTTCTGTACAGATATGACGAAGAAGATAATATGTACACCGACATTAAAATGGCGGCTGACAGGATAAGAAAGTGCGATGACAGAATACAGCTCGTGCCGCATTTCGGTATCATGGATGACATCCGTCCTGATACGGAAATAAGTGTTGCCTGTGACTGTGCCGGTGTTGCGCTGAAGACCATCAAGGGCAATATGCTCCGTGAGTTCATAACCTATGACAGGGACTTCAAGGAAAAGCACAGCATGCAGAAATATGTTGAAAGCAACAAGCAGACTGCTCTCGACAGCGGTGACTTCTTCATTCAGCTCCAGCCGAAGTGTAACATAGAAACAGGACGTGTCATCGGAGCAGAAGCTCTTGTAAGATGGAAGAGAAGTGACACAGGAGAGATACTTCCTCCTGTGAAATTCGTGCCGATCTTTGAAAAGAACGGATTCATCATCACCCTTGACCGTTACGTCTGGGAGGAGACCTGTAAGGTCATCAGACGCTGGCAGGACATGGGGTATCGTGAAATCCCGGTTTCAGTAAATGTTTCGCGAGTACACATAAACAATCCTGATTTTGTAAAGGATCTTTATGCTCTTGTAAGAAGCTACGGCATCAGACCTGAACTTCTTGAAATAGAAATAACGGAAAGCGCGCTCCTTGAAAAGGGCGATGAAGATCTTGAAAATGTAATGAGTGATCTTAAAGCACGCGGATTCAGACTTCTCATGGATGATTTTGCGTCGGGCTATTCATCACTCATCTCACTGCAGAAACTCCCGTTTGACGTTATCAAGATAGATAAGGCACTTATCGACAATGTCGATGACCAGTCGAACAGAAAGTTCGTTGCAGGTGCAGTTTCCTTCCTCTTTGATCTCGGCAAGGAAATTGTGGTCGAAGGCGTTGAAAACGACAGACAGCGTGAGATCCTTGCGGAAGCAGGATGCAGGATCATTCAGGGCTTCTGCTTCTCAAAGCCTCTCGACATTGATGAATTTGAGATCATCGCTTTCAGTGACGAAAGCAGCATTTATTCGGAAGAATAACAGCAGATACAGATTTTATCCGGTACTTTAAAAGTACCGGATTTTTTTGCTTATTATGTGTGGAAATCATACTGAAAATATGTTATAATAAAAAGTGATTTATTTTATAGTAAAGCAGAGGAAACATCAGGTTTGTACGTTTTCTCTGCATTTAAAGGATGGTGTACATGGGACTGAAAATAGACCGCGGGATCATTGCTGACGGTGTCGGTTTTACTGAGATAATCGATCCGAAACTCAGAACAAGCGTACTTAAGATAAAATTTGTGACGGAACTTTCCGAAAAGGCATCACAGCTCAATTCGATAGTTTCACTGCTTGTTCCTGCATCGAACAGCCGTATAAAGACTTACTCTGAAATGTCGGACAGACTGGATGCTCTTTACGGTTCCTCGCTTTACAGCGATACCAACAAGAACGGTGACTGCCAGACTGTTACCATATCGGCTGACTGTATAAACAACCGTTTTGCATTTGACGGCGAAGATATTCTCGGGGAACTTCTTGATATTATAAATGACTGTATTTTTTCGCCTAATACTGACGGCGACGGATTTGACAAAACAGAGTTTGAACTGAAAAGAAGAGAACTTATCGAAAGTATTTGTTCTGATATAAACAATAAAAGATGGTACGCAATGCTCAGGGCACAGAAAAATATTTTCGGGGGCGAACCGGGAGAAATTTCAGTATACGGCAAAGTGGAAACCGCTGAAAAAATAACTCCCCGTGAGGCCTATGAGGCATATCAGTGGCTCCTTAAGACTGCGGTCATCGAGATCTACTTTGTTTCTCCGGAGGAAGACCATTCAGCAAAGGAACGTTTCACAAAGATGTTTGAAGGCATGGAGCGTGATGTAAAGGAAGTACGTTTCCGTGCACCGAGTCCGCTCAAGAACGAGGTCTGCCGCGTGACTGAAAAGGTAAAGATGAAGCAGACCAAGGTCGTAATGGCTTTCAAGTCTCTGACTGAAAAACGTGAGGCTGCTTCCGTAATGACAAGGCTCTTCGGCGGCACACCGTTTTCAAAGCTTTTTACAAACGTCAGGGAGAAAATGAGTCTCTGCTATTACTGCGCGGCTTCATTTGTCTACAGCAAGGGAACCCTTTTCGTTGAAAGCGGAGTTGAAACTGAAAACACCGAAAAACTTGTAGCTGAAGTACAAAATCAGCTTGACAGCATAAAGAACGGTGATTTTACCGATGAAGAATTCGACAACACAAGGCGTTACCTTATCAATCTGGTAAACGGAGTTGAAGATTCACCGTCATCACTTATTTCATGGTATTTTGCAGGACGATGCTGCGGCGATGACATATCTCCTGAAGAACATATATGCCGTCTTGAAAAGCTTACCCGTGAAGATATTATTGAGGCTGCACGTTCGTTCAGTCTTGATACGGTATATGTAATGGAAGCTGACGGAGAAGGTGAGGACGCAGAGGAGGATGACGATGAATAAAGAGATCATCACAAGCAGTATAACCGGTGATTCCTACACAAGAATAAAACATAA
>JAGDDO010000073.1 GCA_017848205.1 Oscillospiraceae bacterium
CGGAGGAAGTCTTAACGGGAGTTCCTCATAAGGAACAGCAACCATGCCGCAGTGATCGCAGTGAACTATCGGAATAGGTTCGCCCCAGTATCTCTGACGGTTGAATGCCCAGTCCTTCATCTTGAACTGAACGCCCTTTTCGCCGCAGCCGAGCTTTTCAAGTATCTCGATTGCCTTGGCAACAGCATCCTTCTTGTTTGAAATGCCGTTGAGTTCGCCTGAGTTTACAAGCTCGCCTTCGCCTGTGTATGCTTCCTTAGTGATGTCGCCGCCCTTAATAACTTCGATTATATCGATACCGAACTTCTTTGCAAAGTCGTAGTCACGTGTGTCGTGTGCAGGAACAGCCATGATGGCACCTGTACCGTAACCCATCATTACGTAGTCTGAAATGTAGATCGGTATCTCTTTCTTTGTAACAGGATTTACAGCTGTAAGACCGTCGATCTTTACACCTGTCTTGTCCTTTACGAGCTGTGTTCTTTCGAATTCGCTCTTCTTTGCACATTCATCCTTGTAAGCATCAAGTTCTGCGATGTTCTTTATGCTGTCGCGGTACTTCTGGATGATCGGGTGTTCCGGAGCGATTACCATGAATGTAACGCCGTAAAGTGTATCCGGACGAGTTGTGTAGATACGAAGCTTCTCGTCGTTTTCCTTAATGTCAAAGTTTACGAAAGCACCTGTTGACTTGCCGATCCAGTTTTCCTGCTGAAGTCTTACGTTAGGAAGATAGTCAACTTCTTCAAGTCCCTTGAGGAGCTTGTCAGCGTATTCTGTGATACGGAGGTACCATACTTCCTTTGTCTTCTGGATGATGTCGCTGTGGCATACGTCACACTTGCCGCCCTGTGAGTCTTCGTTTGAAAGAACTACTTTACAGCTCGGGCAGTAGTTTACGTTTGTCTTGTCTCTGAAAACGAGGCCGTTTTCGAACATTTTGAGGAATATCCACTGTGTCCACCTGTAGTAGCTTTCCTCAGTTGTGTCTATTACTCTTGACCAGTCAAATGAGAAGCCTACGCTCTTGAGCTGACCAGTGAATTTTTCAATGTTTCTGTCTGTTACTATTCTCGGATGAACGTTATCCTTGATAGCTGTATTTTCAGTAGGAAGTCCGTATGCGTCGAATCCGATAGGGAAAAGAACGTTGTATCCTTCCATACGTCTCTTTCTGCTTACTACTTCAAGGCCTGAATATGCCTTGATGTGACCAACGTGCATACCGTGGCCTGAAGGATAAGGGAATTCAACAAGGCCGTAGAACTTCGGCTTTGAAAAATCGTCAGATGCCCTGAAAGTTCCTTTTTCATCCCAGTATTTCTGCCATTTTGCTTCAACGGCAGCAAAATCATATTTACCCATAAAGATAACTCCTTAAAGTATAAAAAAATTATTTAAGCAATTCATTAACATCAAGATGTTCGCCGTCAGCCCACAGTCTTTCGAGCTGGTAGAACTCTCTTGTTTCCTTGTAGAACACGTGAACTATTACGTCTGAATAGTCAAGAACGATCCAGTTTGAACCGTTGTGTCCTTCCTTGCCTGAAGGCTCGATGCCCTCTTCGGACATCTGGTATTCAACTTCATCTGCAAGAGTTCTTGTGTGTGTTGTGCTTGTACCGTTAGCGATTACAAAGTAATCGGAAAGCACTGTAAGGTCTCTTATTCCGAGAACTTCTATATCTTCAGCCTTCTTTGAATCGAGGGCTTTAACTATCTTCTTGAGTTTTTCTTTCGTATCCATTCTATCTTCCCTTTCATCCGTTTTTATTCTTCTTCATCGGCATCAGCATCAGCCTCTGAATCCGTATCTGACTCAAGCTTGTTTGCATCTTCCCTGAACGGAACAGACGGAACATCGCCGTTTTCAATATCAGCAAAATTGGTGCTGTCATTATCGTAGTACGCAGCTGTGTGCTTGACTTCAGTTATGTTAAGCTGTTCAGCTGTCATTTCTTCCTGGTAAGGCCTGAAATACTCGTTGAGCATGTCGACCGTTTCCTGTTCATGGATCGAGTAGCCGTAGTAATTATTGATATCTCCCGGACTTAAATCCTCACCCGGAACCATTCTTACCGTTACATTCTCCATCGGAACTGTCTGGGCAAAATCGCACAGAATACCGATCTCGCTTATGTCAAGGTCGGACATAAGGTACTGCTTCAGTGTAGGATAAATGCTTAAAACCTTAAGCGTACCGAGATTCTTTACCTTCTGCATTCCGGCAGCAAGGAATATTCTCTGCGCTCTGATTCTGGCGATGTCTCCTTCGAGATAATCGTGGCGGAAACGCACGAACCATTCCGAATGCTGACCGTCGAGCACCTGTTCACCCTTGTAGATGATCTTGTCAGCCTCATAGATGATGTCATACGGAACGTTTATCGGAATGCCGCCGATAGCATCAACAACCGGCGGAACGTCAGTACATTTTATTCCTATGTACGCATCTATCGGGATACCGAAAAGATCCTTAAGGCAGTTAGCCACCTTTGCGACCGGAGTGCTTCCCTCGCATACGCCGTCGGAATAAACACTGTTTATCTTTCCGTGTTCAGCCTTTGTGTAATCCGGACCTACGTAGCAGTCACGCGGTATCTGCAGAATATTAATCTTTGCCGCATTGAGGTCGAACTGCGCAAGCATCATAATGTCCGTGTTGAGTCCTTCCTCATCCATACCGAGGCAAAGTACGGTGTACTGTCCCTCGATGTACTGGTAAAGGTCAAGACCGTCAAACATCTGTTCCGGTTCCATCGGTTTGAGCATATATGTATTGCTGTCAGCATCCAGTTCACCGGCCTCTTCCGATTTAAAAGGCTGGCTGTCAGACACAACAGATTTTATCATGCCTTTGCCGGCAAAAAAAAGTACAGCAAGTGTAATAAGAAGCAGAAGAATATCTCTGAATATCTTAAACTTACTTTTCCTTACCATGTTCACTTTCCTTCCTGAGCACGTCGGCTCTCTCTCAGTGCATACTGATTGTAAGCTTCAAGTGTATATTCAGGAATGAGACCTTTTTTCTCGGTAACCGATACTATCGAGAAGATCAGTGCTTCGAGCATGACCCTGTCCATGTCCTGATAAGCAAGCTTTCTGAATTTCTTGACCCCGTTATATGACCTGTCTGCCGAAATAAGATCGCCTATGTAGACTATCTCCTCGAAACGGGTCATCCCTGCTCTTCCTATGGTATGAAAACGCACTGCGTTTATAATGTCTTTGTCTTCTATCATAAGAGAATCCCTGACAAAAGCCGCACCTGCAACAGCGTGCCACAGCGCCTTTGTCTGAAGCTCAGCCGACGATACTCCAAGTCCGCTTTCGGCAGCCATTTGCTTCATTTCATCTGCCGGGATCTCCTTGCATATATCATGTACAAGTCCCGCAAAATACGCTTTTTCGGGATCTTCGCCGTAATGTTCCGCAAGTTTGCGGCACTCTGCGGCTACGTTGAGTGAATGATTGAATCTTTTTTCTGAAAGACGGTTTCTGAGAAAATCAATAATGTTTTCCACGTCGAACAAATATATCACCAGCCAGTTGTTTATACACTGTCCTGATGCCCGCAGTTCCGGCGTATCGGCGGTATCAGGAAACAGTGATGATCATCAGATGTATAATTTTTTCAGTCTAATATATTGTACTACTTTTTCAGGCAAATAGCAAGAATATTTTTGGCCGCGCCGTATCAGATCCCTTATCTGCGTCGATGACACCGGAAAAGGATCAGCGTTAATTATTCTCACCCTGCCGTAAGCAGAAAGCTCTGCGGCCTTTTTCTCAAGGTCGTCCATATCGTCATACTCCCTTGACACGACCGCCAGAGTCACGGTTTTAAGTATGTCCTCAAAACGATACCACTTGTCAAAGCTTAAAAGCATGTCGCTTCCGACCATCATGTAAAGGTCATCATCAGGGTATATTTCCGCAAAATGCTCCGCAGTATAGATGGAGTAGCTTTTTCCTTCGCGTGTCAGCTCAAAGTCCGAGACCTCGAAACCCTCATGGTCTTCGGCAGCAAGGCGACACATATTCAGTCTGTCACTGCTGCTGCACAAATCATGCGCTTCCTTGTGCGGCGGAATATTTGCCGGAACAAGTATAAGGCGGTCAAGTCCGAGCCCCCTGAAGGCTTCCTCCGCAAGATGGATATGACCGGAGTGTATCGGATTGAACGTTCCCCCGAAAAATCCTGTTCTGCCCATCAGATATCTATTTCAATAACAGGTTCTTTAGGATTTCTCTTAAAGAGAACGAATCTGCTGCCGACTACCTGAACTACATCAGCGCCAGTCTTTTCTGCGATCTCGTCCGCAGCTTCCCTTGCTGTGTACGGGCTGTTGTCGAGTACACGGAGCTTGATAAGTTCACGTACTCTGAGAGCGTCGTTTACCTGTGCTATAAGTGTATCCTGTATGCCGTTCTTACCTACCTGAAAAATTGTTTCGTAGGTACTTGCTATTCCTCTGAGTTTTGATCTCTGTTTGCTTGTAAGCATAATATCAGCCTTTCATTTAGCATTAC
>JAGDDO010000074.1 GCA_017848205.1 Oscillospiraceae bacterium
AGCACTTCTTATGACACACTCAAGGAAAGCAGGATCAAAGCCCATGTCAGACTTAAGAAGCTTTTCGGAAAAGATCCTCACCACCTCGCTGGTCCTCTTTATATGCCCGCCGGTACTGAGATCACGCGATTCGACCATCTGCGCCATACCGAGAATGGTCTTCTGCTGAATTTCCATTATTCTGCCTGTCTTCTCCTCGACCTCCTCGGCGAGCTTGTGGTTGAAGTTATCAGACAGTTCAAGTGCATTGTAATGTTCGGTCTCATCCTTGAGTTCAACCGTATAGCCTTTGCAGACATTTCTGAAGTTTAAAAGCGGATGGATGACGCAGTCATATGTCCTTCCGTCAATGACGAAAGTGGACACCCTGTTTTCCGTACTGCCATCTGACTGACTGTGTTTGCTGTGATAAAGAACTTCGATTATTGAATTTCTAAGTTCCCCTCCTGCATCTTTCGGAAAATGTCCGATCCGGAATTTTTTCAGCTCTGGGAAAATATGCTCAGCTTTTTCATTGCATCCCATGTAGCGAAGCTTTTCATCAAATGTTATGAAGCCGAATTTCCCGAGATGTTTGTCCACAATATCCTTGTTTTCCTCAACAGTGAAGAAATTGGCTCTGTTCACGCAGTGCATCGATACGATACACATCGCGGTATAGACCATCGGAATAACTATTACATCAGTAAGCACTTTGGTATTGATCTCATAGACAATAGCCGCTAAAGCAAAAATATACACTAAAAGCCTTAAACTTTTACGGTCGACCGGACGTTCAGTTTTCCGGGCGTATATAGCTGCCGCAAGTGCCAGCAGACCGTAGCTGAATACCGAAACGGTAAATACCATATGAAGAGGGCCGTAGACCTTATCAAGATGTCTTATCCCGTTTTCCATATGGAATTCAGCTTTCCTGTAATATAGCGGTCCGTATCCGGCTGTACAGACCATCGCAAATATCACAGACTGTACAGCATAAAGAGTACACTTGACTTTTTTTGGGATACGTATATGACACACTTCACATATAGTAAGGCAGTAGAGCAGCGGAACAAAACATCCGCCGATGTATGTTATTTTGGTCGCCAGCAAAGCTTCGGAAAGATTCTGCGAAGCCGCAAATGCTACATATCCGCCGTTTGCAATAATTATACCGATAATCAGCACATACTGTATAACACTTCTTCGCTTGTCAAAAATGATCTGGAACAGAAACAGTCCCAGAGCTATGACAAGACTCAATATATAAAACCATATCATAATGAATACCTCTTTTTCCCGCTGCATGATCCTTCTGTTTTATCTCATCTGCAGGGGATGAAGTTCCGGTCTTTTAATCCGGATCCTCACAGTGATTTATAAACTGAACACACTATGCATTCATAATATATATCGGAAGAAATTAAATAAAATCAACGGAAAAACAGATAAAAAAACAGCATAATCCGCTCGCGTAAATAAATACGTCTGCTGATTATGCTGATATGCTCAGAGGAAAGATTTTAGCACTGATTTATGTGTATCTGTTCAGTGCTTCTGCGTTATCAGTAATCCTCTTCTTCAATTGTCTCTGAAATGTCAGTTGCCGGCTTTTTGAGGCCTTCGATAACGATGCCGTTCTTTTCTGCATAGTCCCAGAGAGCCGCATGTATAGCCTCTTCAGCAAGAAGAGAACAGTGGATCTTTACCGGCGGAAGTCCGTCAAGAGCTTCCATAACAGCCTTGTTTGTTACCTCAAGGGCTTCGTAAATGGTCCTGCCCTTTACAAGTTCAGTAGCCATACTGCTTGTAGCAACTGCAGCACCGCAGCCGAATGTCTTGAACTTGACGTCACGGATAACCTGGTTTTCATCTATGTCAAAATAAATTCTCATGATGTCGCCGCACTTTGCATTGCCTACTGTGCCGACACCGCTTGCATTTTCTATTTCTCCGACATTTCTCGGATTTGAAAAATGATCGATTACCTTTTCACTGTACATAAGATCTTACCTTTCAGTATTATTATTGTTCCTTAATTAACTCATTTCACAGCCGCAGCAGACTGTCATCACAGTCAGGCTTTATTGTTTTTAAGAAAATCTTCGTATAACGGTGACATGCTGCGGAGTCTGTCAACTATCTTTTTAAGTTCATCAACTACGTAGTCAAGATCTTCCTTTGCAGTTTCTTCGGAGAGAGTAAGTCTGAGTGAACCGTGCGCTATTTCATGCGGGAGTCCTATTGCAAGGAGAACGTGTGAAGGATCGAGTGAGCCTGATGTGCATGCTGATCCGCTGGAACCGCAGATGCCCTTCTGGTCGAGGAGAATGAGAAGCGACTCACCCTCGATGAAACGGAAGCAGAAATTAACGTTGTTAGGAAGTCTGTCCGTTCTGTGGCCGTTGAGCTTTGCATAAGGGATCTCACTTTCGATCCTGCCTATAAGATGATCACGGAGTTTTGTTTCCTTACGGATTCTTTTCTCCATGGTCTTTCCGGAGATCTCAGCTGCCTTGCCGAGGCCTACGATACCTGCTGTGTTTGAAGTTCCGGCTCTTCTGCCGCGTTCCTGTGAACCGCCGTGGATGAACGAACGGATCTTAACACCCTTGCGGATATACATGATACCGATGCCCTTCGGGCCGCCGAACTTGTGTCCGCTGGCTGAGAGCATGTCGATGTTCATTTCATCAACGTTTATCGGAATATGGCCGTATGCCTGAACTGCGTCAGTGTGGAAAAGAACGCCCTTTTCATGAGCTATTCTGCCTATTTCAGCTATCGGTTCAATTGTACCTATCTCGTTGTTTGCTGTCATAACTGAAATAAGGATAGTGTCAGGTCTGATAGCCTTTTCAACATCTTCCGGATGAACAAGTCCGTCGCTGTCGACATCGAGATATGTTATTTCAAAACCGTGCTTTTCAAGATATTCACAGGTGTGAAGGATAGCATGGTGTTCTATTTTTGTTGTAATGATATGTTTGCCCTTTGAGCCGTATTCTTCAGCGGTAGCCTTTAAAGCCCAGTTGTCGGACTCGCTTCCGCCGCCTGTAAAATATATTTCCTCAGGCTTTGCTCCGATAAGCGCAGCTGCCTGATTTCTTGCTTCCATAACAGCTTTTTTGCCTTCTGACGCAAAACTGTAGATTGCTGAAGGGTTGCAGTAAGTTTCGGTAAAGTAAGGAAGCATTACGTCAAGTACTTCTTTTTTTACCCTTGTAGTCGCTGCATTGTCAAGATAAATGAGTTTTGACATGACTGTGATATTCCTCCTGAATCGCAGTGAATTACAGTGTTTTCACTGCTGTGAATTTATTGTAATCATGGAAGCACTGATATTCCGTAAGGCAGGATTTCTGATTTCCCCGCTTACCGGAACGTATCTTATGTTTCCATGGTTTATGATCATTGAAACTATTATATACCTTTTTGATAGGCTTTGTCAAGTATGTATTTGGGTTAGCTTACGGCAATCGCCGATGATCCGCGTTTCCGGTTTACAGCATGTAAAGAAAAAGTACGCAGATACGCTTTGCGCGAATATTTTCGGTTCTTTTCACATTTACGCAGACCGGATATCTCTGATTTTTTCATAAACAGCTAAGGCTAACCTGCTGTGATTTTCTTCATCCATATGTTCTTCATCCGTTTCGCTCGGAACTGCATATTCAGATGCATCAAGAAAATACGTATTTTCTGCTTTGCTTATCTTTCTGTATTCGGCTGCAAGCTTTTTGGATATCTCAACTGAGTTCACATCGAATTCAGGGTCAAAGCCTTCCTTCCAGACATTTTCGCCAAGATGGATAGGCGAAATTATAAGTATCTTCACCTTGTCGGAATACGCTTTTACCTGCCTTACAAGTCTTCCTACTCCTTTGGCTATGACCTCCGGAGACGCTCCGTAAATAGCCTTGCAGTCATTCGTGCCAAGCATTATCACTACCAGGTCTTCATCTGACGGGGCATGTGTTTCAAGGATGACCGGAAGGAGCTTTACACCGCATCTTCCGTCTCGGAGCGGATCTTCAAAGATAGTGGTCCTTCCCACGAGACCTTCCTCAACTACTCTGGAATCTGTTCCGGACAGCTTTTCACTGAGAATACTCGTCCATCTTTTTCCCCACGTATATCTTTTTCCTGTTCCCGGAATGTATCCGAATGTATTTGAATCGCCGAAGCATATTACCTGTCTCATGTTATGTCCTCCGCATTAAAGATTTTACCGATATCATAACTAACTGTTATCACAATTTATTATACCACTCCTATAGGATTTGTAAAATATATAATAACTATACTGTGGTATAAGTGAAATCTATAGGCGAATTCAGAATAAAGCGGAAGTACTTTAAGTGCACTTCCGCTTTATATACTATAAATGAAGTTTATGAGGAGTTTAAGAAGATTTACAATGCTCTGACGGGCAGAAAATTATCTGATAGCTGCAAAAGCCTTGTCAAGAGCTGCGATAAGATCGTCGACATGTTCTGTACCGATCGACAGACGGATAGTTGTAGGCTTGATACCCTGTTCAGCAAGTTCAGCTTCTGTAAGCTGTGAGTGAGTTGTTGAAGCCGGGTGGATAACAAGTGACTTAACGTCAGCAACGTTTGCAAGGAGCGAGAAGATCTCGAGGTTGTCGATGAACTTCTTTGCGTCGTCTTCAGTACCCTTGATGTCGAATGTGAAGATGCTGCCGCCGCCGTTCGGGAAGTACTTTTTGTAGATCTCGTGGCTTGGTTCTGAAGGGAGTGACGGATGGTGAACAGCTTCTACCTGAGGATTCTTTGAAAGATATTCAACGATCTTGTTTGAGTTTTCAGTGTGACGTTCAACACGAAGTGAAAGTGTTTCAAGTCCCTGTAAGAAGATAAATGCGTGGAACGGTGAAAGTGTAGCACCTGTGTCACGGAGAAGGATAGCACGGATGTAAACTGCGAAAGCTACAGGGCCTACAGCATCTGCAAAGCTTATGCCGTGGTAGCTTGGGTTTGGTTCAGAGATCCATGGGTATCTGCCTGACTTCTTCCAGTCGAAGTTGCCGCTGTCAACGATAACGCCGCCGATTGCTGTACCGTGACCGCCGATGAACTTTGTTGCTGAGTGAACAACGATGTCAGCGCCGTATTCGATTGGACGAACGAGGTATGGTGTAGCGAATGTATTGTCAACTACAAGCGGAATTCCGTGCTTGTGAGCGATAGCTGCGATCTTTTCGATGTCGATGGCATTTGAGTTCGGGTTGCCGAGTGTTTCGATGTAGAGAGCCTTTGTGTTAGCGTCGATAGCCTTTTCAAATGAGCTTTCATCAGCCGGATCAACGAACTTTGTTGTTATGCCGTAAAGCGGAAGTGTGTGTTCGAGAAGGTTGTATGTTCCGCCGTAGATAGTATTTGAAGCTACGATGTTTTCGCCTGCCTTGGCAAGTGCTTCAATAGTATATGTGATAGCTGCTGCACCTGAAGCTGTTGCAAGAGCTGCTGCACCGCCTTCAAGAGCTGCTATTCTCTGTTCGAAAACGTCCTGTGTAGGATTTGTAAGTCTTCCGTAGATGTTGCCGGCGTCCTTAAGTCCGAAACGGTCAGCTGCATGCTGTGAGTTGTGGAATACGTATGAAGTTGAAGCGTAGATCGGTACTGCTCTTGCATCTGTAACAGGATCTGCCTGTTCCTGACCTACGTGAAGCTGTAATGTTTCAAAATGTAATTTATTGTTTGCCATGATGATTTCCTCCTGAAATAAATATTAATCTGTTTTTTATTTATGTGGAACACCGGTCAGACCGGATACAATCTATCTTCCAGACCGGTACCTTCTTTCTTAAAGAACGCTGTTCCTTAGCTTTGAGTGTGTTTCTCTTTGCTATGTCTATATTATATATCAGAACAGTAGGGTTTGTCCAATGCAAATATTCCATAGCCGGCTATAGGATAATCCTATAACTAAAGCATCAATAACAACTATCTGTACACTGTACTATATAAAGCGCTGATTTATTCAGTATATAGTTCAAAAATTGCTGTTTATATATTGCATTTTTCATCGCAATCTGATAAAATTATATTATTAATAGACTCAAAAACTACACAATTTCATACTGTGTCCCCCGCAGGGATCGGGCGGACAATGATATAAACAGGGTTCAAGGGGTGTTACAGATAAATGAACTTTGAAAAACTTAAAGGAGACCGGAATAAAAAGAATCTCAGACTGACCGTAATACTGATACTTCTTGCTGTCATTACTGTCGGCTGTGTTGATTTATTAAGTGTAAAATATTTTGAACGGGCAACCAAATATGTAAGATCGGAAACCATTACAAAAACGACAAAACTGACTGCCGAGCTTATCGATGCCGATAAAATAAACTACTGGCTTGAAAACGGTGCCGATGAAGATTACAAAGCTACCAGAAATACTCTTCAGCACGTCATCAACAATACGCCTTCTCTGCAGTATCTTTACGTTTATCAGATAACAGAGGAAGGCTGCCACGTTATTTTCGACCTTGAAACCGAGGACGAATCTCTTGAACAGTACGATGAAAACCCGGATATATCAACTTCCGTTCTCGGAAGTGTTGAAAATCTTGATGAAGATTTTCAGAAATATATGCCGAAGCTGCTGGCAGGCGAGGAACTGGATGTCCTGGAGACACACGGCAGATACGGATGGCTCATGACAAAATACCAGCCTATCTTCGATTCATCCGGAAAATGTGTGGCATACGCAGGCGCCGACATAGCAATGCGCGGAATATACTACTACAGAAACCTGTTTATGTTCCTGATGGTCGGCGTTTCATCAGTCTTTCTTGCCATTTTCATTCTGATAAGCAACAGACTGATCGTACAGAACAGAAAAGATATCATATACGACGAATTCATCAAACAGCAGAAGCACGACGAGAAACTGCTGCGTGAAGTCATTGAGGCATTCGCTCAGGTGATCGATGCGAAGGACAGGTACACGCAGGGCCATTCCACCCGTGTTGCCGAGTATTCTGAACGTATTGCAAAACTTGTCGGCAAGAACGAGGATGAATGCCGCGAAATTTACTACACCGCCCTTCTGCACGACGTTGGCAAGGTAGGAATACCTCTTGGCATCATAAATAAAAACGGAAAGCTTACTGATGAAGAATACGAACTGGTAAAGCAGCACCCTTTAAAAGGAAACAATATTCTTTCAAGTATCAACGAATTCCCTTACCTGAGTATAGGTGCCCATTATCACCATGAACGATACGACGGCAGAGGGTATCCGGAAAAGCTCAAGGGCGATGACATACCTGAAATAGCAAGGATCATTGCAGTAGCTGATGCATACGACGCAATGACATCGAACCGAAGCTACCGTGCAGCTATCCCGCAGGACCTTGTACGTGAAGAGATCGTAAAGGGTTCCGGAACGCAGTTCGATCCGAAATTCGCCAAGGCAATGCAGCATCTGATCGATCTCGATTCGGAATATGAAATGAAGGAACGTGAAGCAGTAAGCGAGCTTGCCGGCAAAAACGAACTTGTTGTCGGCGATTACCGAAGTGAGTACTCCGAAGGTATTCTTCTTACCCAGTGCATGACTACAATATGTATAACGGTAAATCCCGATGAGCCTTCGCATACTCCTGTTCCGTCACTCGTACTGTTCGATTCCCTTGACGGAAGAGTTCACGACGACGACGAAAAGGAAGCCAAGGAACTTCTGTACTTCGAATACGGTGAGATCTGGCTCGACGGCAAAACGGCCACAAAAGGCGCAAGGAAGATGCAGGTCAGCTACAGTAATGACGGCATGAACATCATTAACGAGAATGAGTTCAGAATACAGGCCGTCAAAGTCCGTGACCATGTACTTGTAAACATACTGAGCCGAAAACGGAAGATCGAAATAACGACTGCCCTTCCGGACAGCACCCGCTACGCATATCTGGTACTCACCGGTGAGCACTGCCGTCTGACCAGCGTAAGCGTGGTAAAAACTGAAGAACAGGTTTCAAACGACTACATAAAACGAATAGCGGAAGAAGTAAGCTTTATTAACGTACCTGCCGGAGATATACCTAATCTGCAGGTTGACGGCTTCCGTTCAGCTGCGTCCGATGGTATCAGTATACCTGAAAAAATGGTCATCAGTTTCCACACAATGAGCCTTCCTACAGCACGTCTTGTATGGCACTGCCCGTATATGGTCGTATTCAGTTCTGATGACGGTCAGATAAACGGAGTAAACTACAAGGAATACGCTCTTATAAGACTCGACGGTGAAAACTGGGAATCAGACAGTGACGCTAAAAATGACCTTATCGTAAATGTCCAGGATTCATTCAGCGGCTGGGAGGCATGGAAAGAATACAACAAGGCTGGCTACGATACATCCGTATCATTCGAAAAGTCAGGTAACACGATAACCGTGACCACGAGCAATCTCGGACTGTATATCAAAAACGTAACAACAGTTCCTGACGGCATCGAAAACGTATATGTCGCACTCACCGGCGACCAGTGTGCGATCACAAATATCAGGATAAACCGCGAGGACTAAAAAACTGATATAAGAAAAAGGATATGGCATGCAGAGGCCATATCCTTTTTCTGTTTTAAGCTGTTCAAAAAATACTTATCCTGATTATTTTCAAATAAAATAACAGCAGAATTTATAGTAAACGTATAAATCTTTTTTTGCGTTCGCTATATTTATATTGCATTTTTGCTTTAAGTCTGTTAAAATTATAGTATTAAAGCACACAATTTCAGAGATTGTTTATTTCTGAACCGAACACGGATAATTATACCTTCCTGCTATCTGCAGGGGGATCCGTTCCGGCGGCTTAGCCGGGATATGACATAGTGGGTTTACAGTGAACGCATACATATCTGTGCGTTTACCTGACAGGGGGAGATAAGATGAACAGTAACAAGGAAGCTTTCAGCCAGATAGTCAACGCACTTGCGCGGAATTACGACAGTTTATTTTATGTAGACATAGCTACATGCTCCTACATTCAGTACAGTTCTGCAAAAATACTTGATTGTGTCGGCGTACCGTCTTCAGGAAGTGATTTCTTTGCAGATTCAAAAAAATATGCTGTAAAATGTATTCACCCTGACGATCTGGCACACGTAACAAGACTGTTTGACAAAAACGCAATGCTGGAACGTCTTGAAGAAAACAATATCTTCACTGTGGTTTACCGTTTTATTCTCAACGGCAGAATAGTTCATATGCGTCACTCTGAAATAATGTGTGATGATAAAATGCATATTATGTGCTGTCTTGAAAACATTGAAGGTGAATACCAGAAGAAAAAGGAACAGGAACGGAATCTTAAATCTGCCAGACGAATGGCCAGACTTGACTCTCTTACAGGTATCAGAAACCAGAATGCTTTCACTGAATACAGTGAGCTTCTTAACAGCAAGATACAGAATCTTCACGACACTCTTCATTTCGGAATAGTTATGTGCGACGTAAATGACCTGAAAAAGATCAACGACACACGAGGTCACAGCTTCGGTGATGAAGCTATACTGCGTACAAGCCGCCTTATATGTGATATTTTTGACCACAGTCCGGTTTTCAGAACAGGCGGTGACGAGTTTGCTGTAATACTTGACGGACGCGACTACAATGAGCGCGACGCTCTTCTTAAAAAACTCAGAGATGAATCACTTTCAAACCAGCATTCACGTTCCGGCCCTGTTGTCGCATGCGGAATGTCGGTTTACGACCCTGCTTCTGATAAATGCTTCGATGATGTATTCAACCGTGCTGACAAGTCCATGTACGAAAACAAACACGAACTGAAAAACAATGTACAGATCAGCCGTCTTCATAACACTGAAGGACCGCTTCAGCAGATAACACCTGAAAGGAAACGTATTCTCGACAGTATGTTCGGTGCCATGTACACGCTGGTCGGTGAAGGATACATTTTCTTAAACGACATGCGTTATGATTTTTCCCGCTGGTCCATTCCGCTTGTTGCGGATTTCGGCCTGAAGTCAGAGTACATGTACAATGCCGGTTCAATATGGCAGGAGTACATTCATCCGGATGACCTCGCTGTTTACAGGGACGCAGTAGATACCATATTTAAGGGAAACGCTGAGATCAAACCGATCCACTACCGTGCCCGCAGACCGGACGGCACCTACGCTGTCTGCTCCACCAGAGGATTCGTACTCATGGACAGCAACGGCGCACCGGAATATTTCGGCGGAATTATTATCACAGATTAACAAACTTACAAAAAAGGCACCCTTCGGGGTGCCTTTTCTTATTTAATGCTGTTTTTAACAGTGCTGTTATCTATATAATCACGTATGTGCACAGGATCACTGCGGATTCTGGCCGTCGGCTGTGTTCTTGCCGCCCTTAACCTTGTTAATTTCCTGGGTAGTTCTCTTTACGTCCTGAAGTCCCTTTGTAAAGTACATTTCAGCATCGTGGAGCATATTATCAACATAGCTGCTTGTGGCACTTCTGATCTCCTTTGAACGCGCCTGAGCCTGTGAAACTATCTCGGCAGCTCTCTGCTTTGCTTCCTTGACGATAGTATCGCCGGAAACAAGAGCCTTTGCTCTTTCTTCAGCCTGCTGAACTATCTGCTCAGCCTTCTGTTCAGCTTCCTTTATTATTCTTTCACAGTCAAAATCTATGAGTTTTGCACGCTTGATCTCCTGAGGAATATTGAGTCTTATATCGTCGATAAGTTCTCTGAGGCGTTCTGAGTCAATGATCATCTTATTCTGTGAAAATGGCATAAGTGCAGATTTATCAAGCAATTCCTCCATCTGCTCAAGTATCTCGTCTATATTGTTCATATGCAAGTCACCGCGGGCAAACCGTGGTTCTCTCCTTTCATCATGAAATGAAATAATAAATATATATATAATAACCCCTGACGCTGAATTTCAGACTTTCAGAAGATCATTTAACACCTGTTATCCTGTTCACAATGCTTTCTCTGATAACTTCAGGAACGAAGCTGCTTATGTCACCGCCGAAGGCAGCGATCTGTTTAACTACACTTGAACTGAGGTACATGTTCTCGGTACTTGTTGTAAGGAACACTGTTTCAGCGTCCGGATAAAGCTTTTTATTGGCAAGAGCCATCTGAAACTCATACTCAAAGTCACTGACCGCCCTGAGTCCCTTTACTATCGCGCAGGCTCCGACTTCCCGGACATAATCTGCCAGAAGTCCGTCAAGAATATCGATAACAACATTATCCATTCCGGATGTAACATCCATTATCATCTTGATTCTCTCGGTCGGCGTAAAAAGCGGCTGCTTTGAAAGGTTTGTCGATACAAGAATTATGACCTTGTCAAACAGCGTGGACGCACGGGTGAAAATGTCGATGTGGCCAAATGTCACCGGATCAAAACTACCGGGGCAGACTGCTATCCTTCTCACCTCTGAAACACCTCTTGTTTTAAGAAAATAACATCAGTATCCTGCGTGGATAAACTGACTTATTTCTATTTTACCATACTTATATTTTTTTTTCAAGACCAGCGGACCAATTTTCTCAGGAAGTTCAAGTCGCTGTTCATGTTCACATATTACTCTTCCGCCTTCATTCATACGTTCCGCAAGAAGAGGAAGCGCCTTTTCAAGTATTCCCATATTGTACGGAGGATCAAGAAAGGCCAGATCGTACATTGTCCTGTCGCTTTTCAGGAAGTCAAGGGAATCCATGAACACTACTCTGCTTTTATCTGTAAATTCAGCTGTCTCAATGTTTTCAGTGATAATGTTCACTGATGCTTTTGATTTGTCGACGAAAACGACCTTTTCAGCACCACGGCTCAGAGCTTCGATACCAAGCTGGCCGCTGCCTCCGAAAAGATCAAGTACCGTAGCGCCCGGGATCTGAAACTGAACTGCAGAAAACATGGCTTCCTTTACCTTATCAGTTGTAGGCCTTACGTCGCTGCCTTCAAGTGTTCTTAGTTTTCTCCCTCTTGCAGTACCTGCAATTATACGCATAATGAGACCGCTCCTTAAACTTAAATAAATTAATAATAATTATTATACTACATTTTTTTTACAATGTCTATAGTAATGATAGTTTTATTTCTAAGGAAACACTGATTAAATCGGAAATCCGGCTTCGCCGGATTTCCGGAGGTGGAATTTGCGGGGCTTCGTCCCGGACCCCACGCTGATTTATGAATAAATCAGCGTTTTCCTAATTTTCCGTAAGCTTCAGGATCAGTTCCGCAGCCGTTTCCGCGGATATTCCGGCAATGCGGCTTACCTCATCCGGTTCAGCATTTCCTATGGCTTCAACTGTACGGAAATGAGCCATAAGCTTTGCTGCCTTCTTTTCGCCTATTCCCTTTACCGACGTCAGACGGGAATCGAAGGTTATCTTTGAATGGAGCTTTTTCTGATAGGTTATTGCCACACGGTGCATTTCATCCTGTATGCACGTAAGAAGAGTAAATGCTGACTTGAGGCTTGAAACGGATATTTCCTCGCCTCCGGTGGATATCGCCCTTGTACGGTGCTTGTTGTCCTTTACTATGCCGAAAATCGGAACGTCGATGCCCATCTGCCTTAAGTACGGCTCAACGGCATTGACCTGTCCCTTTCCTCCGTCAAGGAACACCAGATCAGGCTTTTTTCTGAAGCCTTCATCAGTTTCATTTTCATCGAGAAAATGCGTGAATCTTCGTTCAAGAACCTCATGCATGCAGGCGTAGTCGTTCTGTATGGCAACATTTTTTATTGAAAAACGCTTGTATCTCTTTTTCAGAGGTCTGCCGTTTTCAAAAACCACCATGCTGGCACACATGGCCGATGAACCAAGGTTAGAAATATCGTAGGCTTCAATGTACTCAGGTGGTTTCGGAAGTCCCAGAAGCTTTGAAAGCTGTTCGAGAGCGATAAGCTCCTTCCCCGTTCTTCCCGCTCTGACGGAAAGATATTCGCTGGCATTGTTTCTCGCAAGCATTATGTATTTCATCATGCTGCCCTTCTGCCTGAAATTTACGTGTACAGCATGACCGGACTGTTCCTTCAGGATGCCGGAGATTATGGCAGCGTCATCACATTCGTACTCGGTAAATATCTTTTCCGGAATGTCATGGCCGCTTGAATAGTACTGCATGATAAAGTCCGTGTAAAGCGAGCTGTCATTTTCCGTACCGTCAAAAAAGTAGGAGTTTTTATCCACAAGTTTTCCGTTCCTGTAGACTATAACGGAAACGCATGTGCCGTCCGGATCGCTGACAGATGCGATAATGTCCGTGTTGTCTATGTCCGGATCGAATATCTTCTGAGTCTGCGAAGCTCTGGTAATATTGTTTATGCGGTCGCGGAGAACGGCAGCCTTTTCAAATTCCAGATTTTCAGCCGCCTGCTCCATTTCCTTCTGAAGCTTTTCCACTGAATCGCGGCTGCCCGTCTTTATGTAGTTCAGTGCCTCGTTTATGATCTGCCCGTAGTCTTCAGCAGATATTTTCCCCATACACACACCCATACACTGTTTTATGTGATAATTCAGGCACGGACGTTTGTTTGCCGGAGTGGTGCACGGAAATTTCTTGTGGCATACCGGCAGCATGAAGACCTTGTTTACTTCAGCAACAGTCTGCTTTGTAACACCTGAACTTGTATACGGTCCCAGGGTCACACCGCCTTCAATATTCCTCTTTTCAGCGGTTATACGCGGATAAAGTTCACCGGAAATGTGTATGTAGTGATAGCCCTTGTCATCCTTCAGAAGAATGTTGTACTTGGGCTTGTGCTGCTTGATGAGACTGCACTCGAGCACAAGTGCCTCGTACTCGGTGTCAGTTACTATAAAATCATAGTCAAAGACGTTTTCCACCATCTTCGCCACTTTCGGCGTGTGATCGGCCGACTGTCTGAAATAACTGGTAACACGGTTTTTCAGGTTCTTCGCCTTGCCGATGTAGATGATCTCACCGGCCTTGTTTTTCATTTTATAGACGCCGGGGAAGGTGGAAAGTCTGTTGGTTTTTTCTCTGAGATAGGGTAGTCTATCGTTCATAGTGTCTCCGCTTTGTAAAGAAAGAATCTGCGTGCCTTGCCGCCGACAGTGTTGATGTACTGCATAAGTTCAAGCTTATCGACGAGCACCTTTGTGCCCTTTTCAGCCATATCCTTGAATTCCATTTCGATCTCGTAATCGCATTTTCCAAGATAGAAATTAACGTCAAAATCAATGGAAAGCGAATCGGAAGGACGAATGCTGGTCCTGTGCGTTATCAGCTCTCCCTGAAGTGAAAAAGGTATCCATGCAAATTTTCCGCTTTCCAGCGTAATATCGCTCTTCAGTCTTTCAATATCCATGCAGGTTTCATTTGCGGTTGAATAGTCATTTCCCGTAAGCTGCTGTGATTCCTTGAGTTCAAGGCGCAGGCTGTTTTCTGTCTGTCTCGCCCTGAGCGTGGTGTGATTCGAAAGCAGATAGTTGTCATCAGTATCATAATAGTAGTTTATCTGGATGACATCCTTGTATTCCGCATCGGTGTAGCGGTCCTTTATAAGCTGCATTATCTCGTAGAATTTTTTTCTGTCCACAAGAAATTTATATTCGGTTTCCTTCATTTTTCTGCCTTTCTGTTTCTGGATTTTTTATTCTCCTTCATGAGTTCCATAAGTCTGTCGTACACTTCAAGCGCAGCCTCCTTTGCTCCTTCGCCGACCTTTTTTCCGCCGTATACTGCAGCATCGTGGTCTTCAACTGTTGCGGACATATCTGTTCCGTATACTTCAAGAACATATTTTCCCGTCTCAGCAGACGTCATGCTTTCGGCAAGTCCGAGTTTCTTTCTTATTCTTGAAACTATCATGCTGACCGACTTTTCGTCGGAAGCTTTTCTCAGCCTGTGGAAAAATATCTTTTCTGAAAAATACGGTCTTATTTTTCTGTCAAAGAACAGAACAAAGATTATCAGCAGCAGAGCAATAACTCCCATAACCACTGACATTCTGTAGTCGAATGAAGATTCCTCAACGGTTTCGGCTAACTGTGTCGGTTCAAATGATTTCCAGCCGTAGCCTGAGATATAGAGCTCAGGAAATGCGTGAAGATCACTGTCAGTTACTGAGATATAAAGTCCCGGAAGCTTTCCGGAGGAACCGCTCACAGCCGGAAGAGTTGCTTCGCTGTACGGATCATGCAGATGCAGTCCCTCAGCATATCTTGCCGGAATTCCTGCCGCTCTCGCCATAAGCACCATGGCTGTGGCATAGTCGGAACAGAGACCGGTCTTTCCTTCAGTGAGGAAGTATTCCATGTTGTAGCCGTCAGGCTTTCTGTAAGTAAGGCTGTACCTGAAATCATTCGTTCTGAAATATGATTCTATAGCCATAGCCTTTTCGTAGTCTGACTCACTCCTGCGGATGACATTCTCAGTGATACTGTAAAGCGATTCAGGCATCTCTGTTTCTGTCTCGTTAAAGTATTCCATTGCACTGAGATAATCATCGACATACGCACTTATAACTTCATTGTATTCCGTAATACCGTTATCTGAAAGGATACTTAAAAGTTCACTTAAAAACTTCGGAAACATCTTGTTGTTTACGGAATTTACTATTTTCTGAAGATTTTTCTCCCTCAGAGAACTGTCTGAATAATATCTTAACGAATAATTCGGATTATTTGAATCAGACGAATAGAGCATTCCCTGTTCCGTCCTGAAAACATCGCCGCGTCCCGCGCTTACAACAGACACTGAGAAAGCAAGGACCGGACTGTAGCAGAAACGTGAATTGACTCTTGTGGACAGAAGCGTTACTGCTCTGACATACGACTCCTTAAGTTCAGGAGCAAGCTCTTCAAGTCCGTATTCTTTGGCCCACTCGCTGTCAAGTTCTGCTGCTTTCGCAACAGCGGAATAGAACTTCGCAGGATCAAGAAGTTCAGCATCTGTTGTGTTCAGCTTCACTCCTTTGGTTTCATTCTCCATGGTTCTCCACAGGTTTTTGTCGAAGTTGTAGAGACTGTAGGTCTGGGACTTGAGATTGATCGGCTCCTCATTGGTAACAAACTCAAAGAGCTTGACGTTTGCACTGCCCGTATAGGCAAGCGAGGAGGAAGCAGTTTCTGAAACGATGCCGAGACGGTGGAGCATGTACTCCGTAAATCTCTGTGATTCGAAAACCGTATCTACCCAGGAGTTATCGATGTCAAGCTGCGGCTTCGGGATAACGAGCGCCAGAAACGCAGTGAATGCGAGGAACACGATCATCGATCTCTTGTAGCCCTTTTCAACGATCATTCTGTGCCGCGGTTTTGTGTTTATCTGACGGCAGTGGATCATAAGAGCCATGTACATCACAAGCAGAAGCAGTGCAAAGAACATCGGCACCTGCGCTGTTTCCTTTCTGTATACTGCAAAAGGAATGAGCGTTATAAGGAACGTCATCGATATTCTGTACCGCACTGCTGAAAAATAATATACTGTTGACGCAATAAAGAAATTGATTATTATAAACGTCGCCGCAACATATGCAGGAGTAAACTCAACAAGTGACTGAGGCGACAGGAACCATACAAAATAATCGACCGTGCTCTGGTTGTTTCCGGTCTTCACCGCTATGCTTACAAGAGCGCCTATGGCAAAAAACGAACCGAGAATGGAAATGAACCTCAGTATCATTGATTTGCCCGAAATATATGTGTAGAATGAAAATACTGTAGCCTGTATAATTATCGTAATAAGTGTAAGCAGAACAAGATTATCCCTGCTGTAGACATACATACAGCTCGTTACGATCGAAACGCAGAGAAGGAGAGGGACAATATTTTTAAGTACGCCTTCCTTATAAAATTTTATCATTTGCCCACCTCCGTCAGACAGTCCTTGTCAGCTGCCAGTTCTCATCGAGAAGCCACAGCTCCGGCACAGGTATGCTGTCATCGTTATAAAGGTTTTCCGGAATAACAAACTTGACATGATTTCCTGCCAGCACTGAATTTCCGGCCTCTTCTGCAAGCCGGTCATAAACGCCGAGAGTACATACTATGTTCATGTCGGAAGACTTGGAACCGGGAGCCGAGCTTAAGTCAGGGAGCCTGTTTCCGGTGTCAAGATGCTTTATCACCTCGCAGGCGATCCTTTCGATATCCTCACGGGAAACGACATCTTCAGAAATTCCCTCTTCACGTCCCGGACAGATGAAGGTACACTCGATACCGTTCCGGACGCACATGTCAAGGATCGACAGAGCTCCTTCCGTAATGCGGCCTGTATCTGCAATACCCGGGCGTTTTCCGCTTTCAGTTTCCGGAGTGCTGAGGTCGAGTATTACCTTCGGAAGAGTAATTCCCGCACTTTCGTCCATTCTGACATAGAGTTCATTTTTCTTTGATGAAAGCTTCCAGTTTACTTTCTTCAGAGAATCGCCCGGAACATAGTTTCTGTAGCCGTATCCGGGAAACGCTGCCCTGCCGTACACTGCGGATGTTTCAGTTTCGTCGTCGTCATTGTCCGGAAGTGTATCGGAAATACTTCTGAGCACCTCGGAGCAGTCCGTAATCTCATGTATTTCAGGGATGATATCTATTTCGTGCTCGACCGGCGGTATGCCCATCTTAAAACGGAAAATCCCGAGATAGTCGGTTATGTACGGGTGGCCGATCCTGACCGAGGCTTTTCCGCAGATCTCAGGGAAAACTGTTATGTCGAAGTCAAGATTTCTGTTTTCGGACATTGAGAATCTGTAAACATCGAAATCAGGCTTTCTGAAATGCTCGGTCGCCCTGAATTCGAAGCTGATGACCGGAAGCGGAAGTATGGTGTTTTTGGTGACGCGCACCTTTACCGTACACTCCCTGTTCTTGCGCACCAGATCATCGGCACTGTCAATTTCAAGCTTTACTTTTTTCCTTGAAAACAGTGTGAGAAATACCGAAACAAGCGGCACTACAATGAGGAACACTGTCATTATTCCGCCGGCATTACGGTCGAAAAGAACCATGTAAGCGGCAGCTGACAGCAGAACTATAATATATGAAAATACTGCTTTCATAAAGAAGCCACACCTCCGCCCGTCAGTTCGCGGCATCGGCCGGAACAGGGGTCACTTCCAGGATCCTCCTTATGAAACCTTCAGATGAACCGTACTTCGTCCTTCCCTTCACCGAAAGAATGACTCTGAGTGAAAGAACGCACTCAGCTATATACTTGACATCGTCAGGTGTAACGTAATCTCTTCCGTTAATGAACGCGATAGCCTTGGAAGCCTTGTAAAGAGTAATACTTCCGCGCGGGCTCACTCCGAGAGTGACCATCTCGCTGTCGCGTGTGGAACGTACAATGTCAGTTATGTACTTTTTAACTGACGGTATTACACGGACATTCTTCACCTGCTCCTGCAGATCTGCTATATCGTCAAGAGAGATAACAGCGCGGACAACGTTCTCAACAGGATTTCCGAATTCCGTTCTTTCGATTATCTTTATTTCTTCCTCGGCAGTAGGATAACCCATGCTTATCTTCATGAAAAAGCGGTCCATCTGTGCTTCAGGAAGATGGTATGTTCCGTAGGTTTCCACCGGATTCTGGGTCGCCATTACCATGAACGGCTTCGGAAGATCGTGCGTCTTTCCGTCAAGGCTTATCTGGCCTTCCTCCATTACCTCAAGAAGACTTGACTGTGATTTCGGCGAGGCACGGTTTATTTCATCGGCCAGAAGGAAATTGCACATGGCCGCACCAGGTCTGTATTCAAGTTCGCCGGTTTTCTGATTTATCATGGAAAATCCGATTATATCGGAAGGCATGATATCCGGAGTCATCTGCACACGGTTGAACTTTCCGTCAAGAGACTTCGCAAGTGATGAGATAAGCTGGGTCTTGCCCACACCCGGAACGTCCTCTATAAGAAGATGTCCCTCACAGAGAAGTGCAGCTATCACCTTTACAATAACGTCTTCCTTGCCGACGATAGACTTTTCAATATTATCTTTAAGCATCTGTATTTTTTCGTTCATGTAGTTCACCTGTTTTCCTGTTATTCTGCATTTATTATTTCCTTTTATATAAACTATATTATAACAATTATCGGTGTTTTTTTCAATAGCTTTTTATTGGATATTACAAAAAAGTATATGTTCATGCGTAAAAAAAGAGACAGCCGAAGTGACTGTCTCTGTGATATGTATCTTATGAGGCCTCAGAACAAATTTCCTTCTGCTCCCCTTTTATTATTCGTACTTGATGTTGAAAGGATCGTATCTCTTTACAGCAGCATTATTGAATGTGATGCCGAATGTTTCAGCCCATTCAAGTGCCATGTTGTCGAAATCGTCCTTGAACATTTCTGTAAGCATGTTTGTTCTCTGGTCGCCTTCGAAGTAATCTTCCCTTTCGGTGATGTCAAGACGCTGGATGAGGTAAAGACCGTTGTTTTCATCGTCTTCAACTAAAACAGCCGGACCGCCTACCTTACATTCATCGAAAACAGCCTTGTTTACTTTTTCCGACGGGTTGTATCCGTTGTCTTCAGAGCCCTTCTTGAAGATTGATTCGTTCATGTACGGATCAGTTTCTTCTTCTGTCTCTTCATCTGCTTTATCTGAAGTTTCTTCAGTAACAGCCGGTTCACCGTTTTCATCTGTTACAGCTGCTGTTGTTTCAGCAGGATTCTCATCACCGGAAGCTGCTTCAGTTTCTGAAGATTCATTTTCATCAGCTGTAACTGCTGATGTAGTTTCAGCTTCACCGGAAACTTCTGTTTCGACTGTTGTAACAGCTGCTTCGTCGCCTGAAACTGCCTCTGTTACTGCAGCATCTTCTGATCCGGTAACTTCTGCTTCCTTCTCTGTTTCCTCGCCGGAAACAGCAGTTGTTACTGCAGCTTCGCCTGTAACTTCAGCATTTTCCTTTTCTTTTTCTTCAGCAAGCTTAGCCTTGTAATCATTGTACTCCTTGATAAGATCATCGAAGTTTTTGCCTGATTCAGCCTTCTTCTTATATTCTTCAGCAAGCTTCTTTACTTCAGCCTTTGCATCGTTGTCGAGTGCATTGCCTTCGGAATCTGTAAGATCAAACTTTATGTACTTTACTCTTGAATAGTTTCCTTCGAGATATGCTGCGAGCTGTGCGTCATCGCATTCCTTTTCGCCGCCTTCACCGTAGTAGTGGAGGAATACCTTGTTTCTCTTGTAGTCATGTTCAACGATCCTGCTGAATGATTCCTTGCCGATACCGTTCTTTTCGTACATACCTGAATAATACTGCCAGAACGTTTCAGACATATTCTTTATGTTGTCCTTGTCTTCAGCAGTGAGTTCAAGTCCGAGCTCATCAAACTTCTCTTCAACAGCGGCAAATATCTTTACCTGCTTTGTCGCCTTGTCGTTTATCCACTGTGAAACATTCACTCCCTCAACAGCCAGTGTCTTAAGAAGCTTTTCATCCTTGGTATCAAGATCAGGATTTTCCTTTGTGAGTTTTGAAGTTGCCTCACTCATGGCTTCTGTCTGATAGTAGATATAAACGCCGGAGCTTATTGTATCGTCCTGACATTTAGCGATCCATGATGTGCCTTCTCCGCATGCAGTTACAGCAAACGCCATTGTAAGAGCCGTTGCAGCAGCAAGAGCTTTCCTGTAAATATTCTTATTAAAAGACATTATTATTTACTCCTTTTGTCTGTTGTGTATTATCAGCCGTTACCTACGGCATAATCTGTAATTCATATACTTTTCTATTATATAATATTTTTGCGGATAAGTCTATAGAAAAGCAAATATTTTTTTAAACTAAAAAAACTTCTTTAATTAGCTATTGAAAAATTATGAAAATATGATAAAATAAATAATAGTATACTTAAAAGGAAACACTGATCAAAACGGAAATATAACTTCGCTGTATTTCCGGGTGTGGAGATTCGCGGGGCTTCGCCCCGTGCCCCGCGCGGATTTATGAATAAATCAGCGTTTCCTTAAGACGGGAACTGCTTTGTCATTGTCCCGTCAGCAAAGATAGGATGTGAAATATTTGTATCTGAGCGGGCTGATCGGCTCTGTATGGAGTATTTTCAACTCAATGAATGTCGGCGACTTTTTCGATATCGCCATTCTTTCGCTTATCATATTCAAGTTAATACAGATAATCCGTGAAACACGAGCAGGGCAGCTTGCAAAAGGTATCATATTTCTTCTGCTCGCGTACTTCACCTGTGTCATTTTTAAATTCAAGGCAATGGAATTCCTGCTGTCCGTTATACTCAACAACGGATTTATAGCAATACTGATAATGTTCCAGCCGGAAATGCGCCGTGCCCTTGAACGTGTAGGACGCACCAGCGTTTCAAAACTTTCATTCTTCAACAATCATCCCGATGATTTTGTTGCCAGATGGGAGACTGCAATAAAGGAGATCTGTGACAGTGTTGATGAGCTTTCCGCCACCAAGACCGGTGCTCTTATAGTTCTTGAAAGAAAGACAAGGCTTGGACTTGAGATCAGTTCAGGCACCATGATGGAATGTCTTCCGAGCAAGGAACTTCTCGGAAATATCTTCTACCCTAAAACACCTCTTCACGACGGTGCGGTAATAATGAGAAACGGCATGATCGTTGCTGCGGCATGTTACCTTCCGAAGCCGGAGCGTGAAGAACTCATAGACAAGAAACTCGGATCGCGTCACCGTGCTGCCATAGGTATGAGTGAAAATTCAGACGCGGTAATAGTTGTCGTTTCCGAAGAAACAGGCACTATTTCAGTGGC
>JAGDDO010000075.1 GCA_017848205.1 Oscillospiraceae bacterium
AGTTCATCTGCAAGAGCATTTGCCTTGTCGAGAACGCCTTCCTTGTGCATTGCAATCGGGATGATAGCAAGCTGGACAGGTGCAACTGCCGGCGGGAGAACGAGACCGTTGTCGTCACCGTGAGTCATGATGATGGCGCCGATAAGACGTGTTGTAACGCCCCATGATGTCTGGTGAGGATTTACCTTCTTGTTTTCCTTGTCTGTGTATTCAATGCCGAAAGCCTTGGCAAAACCGTCGCCGAAGTAGTGTGAAGTACCGGCCTGGAGTGCCTTGCCGTCGTGCATGAGAGCTTCGATAGCGTATGTTGAAACAGCACCTGCGAACTTGTCGCTTTCAGTCTTCTTACCCTGAATAACAGGCATTGCGAGATACTTTTCGCAGAATTCTGTATAAACATTGAGCATCTTTTCTGTTTCTTCGATAGCCTCTTCAGCAGTAGCGTGGATAGTGTGACCTTCCTGCCAGAGGAATTCTCTTGAACGGAGGAAAGGACGTGTTGTCTTTTCCCATCTTACAACGCTTACCCACTGGTTGTAGAGCTTAGGAAGGTCACGGTATGAGTGAACGATGTTTGCGTAGTGTTCGCAGAAGAGTGTTTCTGATGTAGGACGTACACAGAGTCTGTCCTCGAGCTTTTCGTTACCGCCCATTGTTACCCATGCAACTTCCGGAGCGAAGCCTTCAACGTGATCCTTTTCCTTCTGGAGAAGGCTTTCAGGGATGAACATAGGCATGCATACATTTTCGTGTCCTGTAGCCTTGAACATTCCGTCAAGTATCTTCTGGATGTTTTCCCAGATAGCGTAGCCGTAAGGGCGGATGACCATACATCCCTTTACGCTTGTGTATTCGATAAGTTCAGCTTTCTTTACGATGTCGGTATACCATTTTGCGAAGTCTTCATCCATTGAAGTGATGGCTTCGACCATTTTCTGATTGTTATTATTCTTTGCCATTTATTCGTCCTCATTTCTGGTGGTTTTATTGTGTTCCTGAACCTCAGGAAACAGAGTTTTTAATGGTTTTTCGTCGTCAGGAGCGGGTTCGAATGCACTCCGTACCTGATAAAGTCTTTCGTCCTCACCGGGTCGTTCCTTCCTGCCGCGGTGCCGGTCGATGAAAGCAGCAAGCTTTGGTGTAAGAAGCGTTACCAGAAAGATCAGGAACAGTATAAGCAGCAGTTTTCCGAGAAATAAAAAAGAAACTGTAATAGAAAGTCCTTCAGTTGTTTCCAGTTTAAACACCTCGATTCCTGTTATAGTGAACGTAAAAATCTTTTTAGCGTTCACTATAAATCATACATTATAATTATACCATAATATACGTGAAAATCAAGGGAAACGGTGAAAAACCCGTTAACAAGGTGAAAAGCCGGTGCTCTTGCGAGTACCGGCTTTTCGGGTTAGGATTGTATGTGTAAAGTTAAATGAAAATATCTTAATTAAACTAAGACTGCAGATCACTGAACTTTTGTATCAATGTCTTTATCTTATGTACTTATGATAACATAGCATACGGGTTATGTCAAATAGATAAAATGGAATATCATATATAGACAAATCAGTATAGCCGTGCATAGATACAGCAAACAGCTGAAATCTGTATTCCGGAAAAGTGAATGTGCACAGCAGTTTTAACATATAATTGCACGTATACCATAAAATCTTATATTATTCCATAAAAATTTGTATGTTTTTTCTGTGACGTTTCCGGAAAAGGCGGAAAAAAACAGCTATTGAAAACATAGTATGCCTATGGTATAATAGAAGTATCATTTTCGGGAATGGAGGAGATACTTTGAAGATCTCAACAAAGGGAAGATATGCACTGAGGCTTGTAATAGATCTTGCTATGCACGCAGATGACGGATTTGTAACGCTGAAGGACATTGCTGAAAGACAGAGCATTTCAAAAAAATATCTCGAACAGATCGTTCCTATGCTGAACAGGTCCGGTATACTCAAGACTAACAGAGGTTATCAGGGCGGCTACAAACTGGCCCGTTCTCCTGAAAACTGCACTGTCGGGGAGATACTTAAGGTCACGGAAGGGGATCTTGCTCCGGTAAGCTGTCTTGAAAACGAGATCAATGAATGTCCGAGAGCCGGCGAATGCATGACTCTGTTCATCTGGGAGGAGCTCCATAAAAGGACTACTGATTATCTTAACAGCATAACTATCAAGGATGTTATAGACCGCGCTAACAATGTCAACGACTATGTTATCTAAGGAAACACTGATTTCCTGAGGTGGAGTAATAAAAAAGACCGTATCGCTGTTTAAAGTGATACGGTCATTCTTTTGCCTTTAAAGCTTTTGAAAACGCTGATCTATATCAGCACGGAGTTTCCTTAGTCTTTGTAATTCATGTCATCTGCAGTAACGTTCTTCAGTGCTTCGTTGTATTCCGCTGCATCAGCCTTTGCAGCATCAAGATCGTGTTCGAGGTAATTGCCGCATTCAGCCTTTGATGAACCCGGAATTGTTCCGGTAAAGTCAGCGATGAAGATGAATGATTTCTTTACAAGTTCAAGAACTTCTGCTCTTGAAACGCTGTCGCGTACTATAAGATAGAATCCGCTGCGGCATCCCATAGGTCCGGCGTAGATGATCTGGTCGGAATATTCCGAATTGCGGACATAAGTAGCGAGAAGATGTTCAATAGTATGAAGTGACTTAGGTGAAATGAAGCTTCCGGCATTCGGTTTCTTCATTCTGAGGTCATAGGTAACGGCGTCGCCGTCTACTCTTGAAATGTAAACGCCTTTTTCAAGTGTGTCATGGTTTACTGTGAAGCTCGCAATTTTTTTCATGTAAAAGGTTCCTCTTTTCTGTTGCCAGCAGTGATATGTATTTTTCAGTCAAGATCTTCACCTTCGACTATTTCGAAAGTGTTCCCCGTGATCTTTGCTATGCTGTCGAATATCATATAGTGTTTATGTGTACACTGCATGTTGCGGTGGTAATGTCCTGAAAACCAGAGATCAAAGTCAAGATTGTGATTGACCTTCTGAAAAAAGTCGGTCAGCCGGTTTGGCTTGTAGATATCTGTCATTTCCAGTTCCTTAAGAATAAACGTCGGAAGTGAATGCGAGATAACAATGTCAACTTTCCAGTCGTTTTTTTCAAGATTTTCGGCTCCGAGTGTCATCTCACGAAGTGACGGCATCTCCTGAGGCCAGTATGAAACGCCTGGTATGCGGAACTGTTTGTCGTGACTTTCCGCACCTCCGAACGCAAATATTTTTTTGTCATCGATGGTGAATACGCTGCCTCTGCACAGATGATAGATGCTGTCGGTGATCTTCTGGATCTTTCCGCCCTTCCAGTCCTCTATGCGGTACCGGCCGAGAAGTGAGTAGTTTTCGTGATTACCGTCGATCCACAGTGTGGTCCACGGCTTGCGTTCCAGCCACTTCAGCCAGTAGCGTTCAGTCCGGGATTCATCCCACAGAAATCCGAAGTCACCGCAGATTATCATGTAATCCTTACGGGTGAGTCCGGACTGAGCAGGAAACTCGTCCTTGCCGAACTTGCGGAGATCGTATTCGCCGTGTACATCTCCGGTAATAAAAATCATGTATATTAGTCCCCTCTCACTAATAATCTCTATACTAAAATTTTATCATTTTTTGCACATCAAGTCAATATAAAAATAGCGTTTATAACGTCAGAATCTACATAGTAAGGATACACTGATTAAACCGGAAATCCGGCTTCGCCGGATTTCCGGAGGTGGGATTTGCGGGGCTTCGCCCCGGACCC
>JAGDDO010000076.1 GCA_017848205.1 Oscillospiraceae bacterium
CGCACGTTACAAGCGAATGCAGGGATACGATGTAATGTTCCTCACAGGAACTGACGAACACGGTCTTAAAATAGAACAGAAAGCTGCCGAAAAGGGTGTTACACCTAAGGAATACGTTGATGAGATCGTAGAAACTTTCAAGAAGCTCTGGAGCTACATGAACATAAACTACGACAGATACATCCGTACGACTGACGATTACCACATCGAAACAGTACAGAAGATCTTCAAGGAACTTTACGACAAGGGATACATCTACAAGGGTGAATACTCAGGCAAGTACTGTACTCCTTGTGAAAGCTTCTGGACAGAATCACAGCTTAAAGACGGCAAATGTCCTGACTGCGGCCGTGAAGTCACTGAAGCAAAGGAAGAAGCTTACTTCTTCAAAATGTCACCTTTTGCTGAACGTATTGAAAAGCTCCTTACAGAAACTGACTACTTAAGACCTAAGACAAGAGCTACTGAACTCGTAAACAACTTCATCAAGCCTGGTCTTGAAGATCTCTGCGTTTCAAGAACCACATTCAAATGGGGCATTCCGGTAACTTTTGATGAAGGACACGTTGTTTACGTATGGATCGATGCTCTTTCAAACTATATCTCAGCTCTCGGATACGGCAACACAGCACATAAGGACTACGAAAAGTTCTGGCCTGCAGACGTTCACATGGTTGCAAAGGACATCATGAGATTCCACGCTATCATCTGGCCGGCAATGCTCATGGCTCTCGATCTTCCGCTTCCTAAGCATCTTGCCGTTCACGGCTGGATCACATTCAACGGACAGAAGATGAGCAAGTCGCTCGGCAACGTTGTTGATCCTTTCGTTCTCGGTGAAAGATACGGTGCTGACGCTATCCGTTACCACATTCTCCGTGAAATGGCTCTCGGTGCAGACAGCTCATTCTCAAACGAGATCATGATAAACCGCATAAATTCCGACCTTGCAAACGGACTTGGCAACCTCGTTTCAAGAACAGTTGTAATGGTTGAAAAGTACTTCGGCGGTACACTTCCGAAAGAAAAACAGTCAGGCGAATTTGACGACGAACTTATCAGCATGGCAGAAGGTTTACGTGAAAAGGTTGACGGATTCGTTGAAAACACTCAGATAAACAATGCGCTCGCTGAGATCTTCACTGTTATCTCACGTGCCAACAAGTACATCGACGAAACAGCTCCGTGGGTACTCGCAAAGGATGAAGCAAACAAACCAAGACTTGCATGCGTTCTTTACAACCTTCTCGAAGCAATCAGAATATCAACAACTCTCCTCAGTGCATTCATGCCGACAACAATGCCGGAAGTATGGAAGCAGATCGGCGCTTCAGAAAGCGACGTTTCATACGAAAACGCTGCGAAGTTCGGCGTTCTTCCTGCAGACGTTACAGTTCACAGAGGCGAAGCACTCTTCCCGCGTATCGACGTTGACAAGGAGATCGAAGAACTCAACGCACTCATCAGACAGAACGCTCCTGCTTCAGAGGAACCTGAGATCGAAGCTGAACCGCTCGCTCCGCAGATCGAGATCGACGATTTCTTCAAGTCCGATCTTCGCGTTGCAAAGATAGTAAAGTGCGAAAAGGTAAAGAAGTCAAAGAAACTCCTCTGCTCACAGCTCGATGACGGCATGGGCGGAAGACAGGTAGTTTCAGGTATAGCACAGTGGTACAGCCCTGAGGACCTCATCGGCAAAAAGGTAATACTAGTTGCAAACCTCAAACCTGCCGTACTCTGCGGCGTTGAAAGCAACGGTATGATCTGCTGTTCCGACATGCCTGACGGCAGCGCAAAGGTAATTTTCGTGGACGACTCTGTTCCTTGCGGCAGCAAGATCAGATGATCACAGGTTAATATTATTCATGTAATTATAATGAACGTCGGATCTGTTTCTGACGTTCACTATAATATATAATATATATTAAAAAGGAGTTAGAAAAAAATGAACAATGAAAAAACATCTATTGGCATCCCTGTAGCACTTATGGGAGCTGCACTTTACTTCACAATGCAGTTCGGCGGTTATGTAGCATTTCTCATCCTCGCAGCTTACATATTCTTCATCGACAAGAATGAATGGCTCAAGAAAGTTGCTGTAAAGGCTTTTGCTCTCGAAGTCGTATTTTCGATCATTTACGCACTTTTAGGACTTCTTCCGGACTTCACAGGCATCCTCGGCAGTTTCTTAAGGATCTTTAATACATCAAGATCATCATCATTCGAAATTCCGTTTATCTCACCGCTCGTATCATGCTTAAGATCATGTATAAACATGATTGAAAAGGTATTCTTCCTTCTTTTAGGCTTCCAGGCTTTAAAGAAGTCAGATATCGCGATCGCACCTATCGACAGGATCGCAGATCAGGTTACAGGCGTTGTTTCAAACGCTGCTTCAAAGGTATCTGCTGCTGTTAATATAAACAAGGAAGAACCTAAGGCTGA
>JAGDDO010000077.1 GCA_017848205.1 Oscillospiraceae bacterium
GATAATGAGTTTGCGTCACAGGAAGCACTCAAGTACTGGATGCCGGTTGACTGGTACAACGGCGGTATGGAACACGTTACACGTCATATGATCTACAGCCGTTTCTGGCACAAGTTCCTTTATGACCTCGGTCTTGTTCCAACTTCGGAACCGTATGCAAAGAGAACTGCACAGGGCCTTATTTTAGGACCTGACGGCGAAAAGATGTCCAAGTCAAGAGGAAACGTAATCGACCCTAACGACGTAGTTGCAGAATACGGTGCAGACGTTCTCCGTCTTTACGTTCTCTTCATGGGCGACTATGAAAAGGCTGCTCCGTGGAGCGAGTCAAGCATCAAGGGATGCAAGCGTTTTGAAGACAGAATCTGGGCACTTCAGGATATGCTCACTGACGGTGACGAATACAGTGACAAGCTCCGCAGTGCGTTCCACAAGACAATAAAGAAGGTAAGCGAAGACATTGAGGCTATGAAGTTCAACACTGCAATAGCAGCGATGATGGCGCTTATCAATGACATATACGCAGCAGGAAGCATAACAAAGGGTGAATTCGGTGCACTCTGTACCATGCTCTATCCGTTTGCTCCTCACATTGCCGAAGAAATGTACAGCAATGTATTCGGAAAGATCCTCGATGAACAGAGCTGGATCACCTATGATGAATCACTCTGTATTGATGACTCAGTTGAGATCGTTCTCCAGATCAACGGCAAGGTACGTTCAAAGATCATGATCCCGTCTGGCGCAGACAAGGACACAGCGTTTGAACTTGCACTTAAGGATGAGAAATTTGCTGAAGCAACAGGCGGAAAGAACATTGTTAAGCAGATATATGTACAAAACAAACTTGTGAATTTTGTTGTAAAATAACAAATTAACTGTGTGCATTATTTTCTACTTGACAACACAGTGTATTGTGTGCTAAAATAAATTTATGTTATTCATACAGCTTATAATTCTGCGGTCTGAATGACATGCGAATATTTAGTGTGTCACTCATGGTCACAGTTTTAGCTTATAACAGAGGAGATAAAAACAGATGACTGACATCTGATTCCGTAAGGTTTCAGATTTTAGCATAAACCTCTGTCTTTGTGGCAAAGGGAGGGAATAAAGTGGCAGAAGTTCGTGTTGGTAAAAACGAATCTTTAGAGACAGCACTCAAGCGCTTCAAGAGATCATGCGCTAAGGATGGCGTTATAGCTGAAGTTCGTAAGAGAGAACACTACGAAAAGCCTTCGGTTAAGCGTAAGAAGAAGTCCGAAGCAGCTCGTAAGCGCAAGTATTGATAAACAGTACATAAAACCAATTAAAAGAATTATCCTTCAGGTTTTCCTGGAGGATATTTTTTTTATATAAAAAAATATCCTGCGCATCCGTTAACCGCATTTGCTCCCCGCATACCGGCTGATAGTAAACGGTCTGTTCTGAAAACATGAACAAAAGCCGGCTTTTCTATGTCCGTATACCTGTGTTATAGGGTTTCTTTGTATAAAATGCTGTAAATGGACCTGTAAATTTGTAATGAAATCTTGTCTATTTTAAAATACATTACTTGAAATTCAGTTTAGTATAATGTATAATAAAATAATAAAATACTATTATTGGGGGGATAGACTGTGATTTTGGATTCATTTCAGTTCAAGGCAATGGAAAGCGGCATAAAGGCAATGTCCATCAAGCAGCAGGTACATACTCAGAACATCGCAAATCTGGATACTCCTGACTATAAGGTAAAAACGTTTTCCTTCGGGAACACGCTGGAAAACCAGATGAAACAGAATACTGAAAAAGACAGTATGGAATATGATTTTGAGGCAAAGGTCGAAACAAAGGATAATGTTGAGGTACTGGTAGACGGAAACAACGTTGACATAGAGAACGAAAACCTCGAACTCTACAGTGCCTACATCCAGCAGGCAGCAACTATACAGAAGATGAACGCTGTTATATCAGACTACAGGTACGTTCTTCAGAACGCAAGCTTCAAGTAAGGGGGTAAGCTTATGGCTTTTCTGAATGCTCTTAACATAGTAGGTTCGGCACTTACTGCTGAACGTTTCAGAACAAACATAATCACACAGAACATTTCAAACCAGCTTGTTATAGGCAGAAACGGCGAAGACCCGTATCGCAGAAAACAGGTTATCTTCCAGACGAGACCGCAGAGCTTTGACGAAACTCTTTCACAGGTAAAGGGCGGCGGCGTAAGGGTAACACAGGTCGTTGAAAGCCAGGAAGATTTCAAGCCGGTTTATGACCCGACTCATCCTGATGCGGATGAAGACGGATATATATACTATCCTAACGTTAACAACACGGAAGAACAGCTTGACCTTATGGAAGCAACAAGAGTGTACGAAGCAAACGTAGCAGCACTCAGCGTTGTAAAGGCCATGGCTTCAAAGGCTCTTGAAATAGGCAAGGGCTGATCGGACTGACCGTATTTCAGTCTGACAAAGGCCGGAACATAAGACATCCGGCATGATCAGAGAATTTGAACTTATGGATTTTAAGGGGAATGAAAAATGATAAGAGAAGATTTTATTACTCCGCTTTCAGGCATGCAGGCGATGAAACCGCTGCAGCCGATTGGTTCCGGAAAAACAAACGCCGAAAATGATGAATCGGAAATGTCATTCGGCGATACATTACGTTCAAAGATCCAGAACGTAAAGGATCTTGAACAGAAGTCACTGGCCAGCGCCTATGACGTAGCAATGGGAAATACTGAAGACATCGAAGGTGCCATGATAGATGCCACAAAGGCATCGGTAGCCATCGAAACAGCTGTTCAGGTGACAACGAGGGCGGTTAACGCCTACAAGGAAATTATTCAGATGCAGATCTGATTTAAAGCACTGATCATATTTCCTTTGAATATTTTTGTTTTTTGGAATTTTAGTTTGGAGAATGATTTTATAAATGAACGATAAATTAAAACCGGTACTTGATAAAGTAAAATCAGTCTGGGAGGGAATGTCGAAACGGGTAAGGACGCTTCTTATAGTCGGACTTTCGGTTATACTCGTCGGTTCGATCGCGCTGGCGGTCGTTCTTAACATCCAGTCGAGAAAGTGGCTCGTCCTTTTCCCTGGTATGACTACCGAGGAAGCATCTCAGGTATATCTTGAACTTCAGAACATGGAAGTTGACACCAAGATCAATTCCAAGGGCGAGATCGAGGTCAAGAAGGAAGAATGGGATGATCTTGTTTACAGACTTGCTGAAAAGGGATATC
>JAGDDO010000078.1 GCA_017848205.1 Oscillospiraceae bacterium
GAAGAATCTGCCGGATCTGAAAATCCGGGAACAACGTCTTCGGCTGCGGACAATTCATCACAGAATGAAGTGACTGAAAAAAAGGAAACAAGCGGTGAAACCGGCCAGCCTGTAACAGCTACTCATATTACCCGTGATCCGGTGGCACTTACTGTTGATGCAGGAGTGTATGAGGCAAAGGCAGGAGATACGGTAAAGTTAAAGATACGGACAACAGATGTAAAGGAAGCCTATAATGCAGCGGTTGGTTATCTTAAAATTGATACTGAAAAATTTACTGTACTGAACGTCACAGCAGGAGACAGTGACGATCCGGATAATGAAGAATCCAGAGTGTACAGCAGCACTATAGTATCAGAATATATGTCAGATGAAGATGAAAAAATAAAAAAAGTATGCTGCCTTTTCTGCGATATCGCGAACTTAAATGAAGGCGCTGTACTCGCAACTGTAGAACTTAAGATCAGTAACGATATAAATGACGGAAACTATGTATTACCGTTCGATATTTCTGACGAAGGCTCACTGGCAAATCAGATCGTCTATAAAGATGATAGTTTTACTGTTGCTGATGCCAGAGCCCTGGATGTGGAATTCCGCGGTGCGCTGATAAAAGTCGGCAGGGATTAATGGTGAGAATGTTTTGTCTGCGTTTTTCTGAATATTTTTGTCCAGTTATGAAATGCTGCTGCGACTGTATAGATGTAAGGTGATTATTACGGAAATAATGACTTTGAAACAGAGCAGTTCAAAGCTCTTCAGAGCGGAGTTCCGTACTGATCAGATTTTAATTTCTATATTTGAAAGGATGTTTATTTATGAGCAAAACAGGTAAAAAAACATTAACAGCAGTTCTGGCATTTGCGTTAGCGGCACAGGGCATGATCGGAGAAGCGGCGCTTAATGGTGTATCTGCTGCAGAACAGCCGGTGGCAGTAATTCATGATTCAGGCGAACCGGTGGAATTTGCACTTGACGCAGGTGTGTACGAAGTGAATGCCGGAGATGTATTCAAATTAAAGATAAAGGCGACCGATATAAAGGAGTCGTTCTGTGCAGTTAATGCCTACCTGGAAGTCAATACTGATGCTTTCACTGTCTTAAGCGTGACACCAGGAGATACTGACGATCCGGATAATGAAAATACGGATATATTCCAGAACACAACAGTGTCGAATTATGCATCGGGCAGAAATGCAGAAACTGTCGCTTTCGTTTACAGTGATCTTGCAGGCTTATCGGAAGACACAGTGCTGGTGACTGTTGAACTTAAGGTGAACGATGATGCAGAAGCCGGATCATACGCTGCTCCTTTTGATATTCGTGATGGCGGTTCAGATGCTGTCAGCCTCGTTCCTTCAGGATACGGACAGGATATAAAGAGCTTGATTTCTGAATTCCGCGGTGCACTTATAAAAGTCGGTGAAGGTTCAGAAGAAACAGTAATGCCGGATTTTGCCGAAGAATATACTGAAGAAGACAATAACGAGGATGAAAACAACGTAAATCACGCAACAGTACGTGAATATATAAATGAAGAAACA
>JAGDDO010000079.1 GCA_017848205.1 Oscillospiraceae bacterium
AATGGAAATACGGGGAAGATCTTTAAGGAAGAGTATTTAAGATATATCAGCGGAGCGGTCAGAAATGCCTGCGAACTTTCCGATGAATGCGTTGAACTTTCGGAGTCGGATGATATCGGCGAGAAGGCGCTTGATATCCTGAGAACGGAAAACGACACGATAAAAATGATATACCGCACTGTATCCGGAAAAGACGGGACTCCGGAGGAGCGGATAGGAGCATATGAGGAACCGGCCTTTGCCACCCTCAGAATGGCAAAAACGGTCTCGCCGGAAGCAAAGGACAGTATAAAGGATCTACGTGACAGCTACAAGAAGATACTGAAGGACAAGCTCGTTTCCGCTAAGGAACTTATTGTTTGCGCTGATGAAGATATTGCAGTACATTACCGTGTGCTTGAAGCTTTTACCGATATAATAAAGGAGCTCGATGAAAAGCTCTGGAAGAAGAAAGTCGAGAAAAGCAGCATAGGATTTTCAGATGCGGAAACACTTGCAGTAAAGCTTCTTTCCGTGCAGAACGAAAACGGAGTGCCAGTAAAATCAAGGCTTGCGGAAGAACTTTCGGAATACTACAAGGTAATAATGATCGACGAGTTTCAGGACACGAACAACAATCAGGACCTTATTTTCCGAATGCTTTCCCACGGCGGAACTGCTGAACGTCCGGGTGATGACCTGTTCATGGTCGGTGACGTGAAGCAGTCCATTTACCGTTTTCGTCTTGCCAATCCGAAAATATTTATAAATACCATGGAAAACTCGGAGGACTATACCGAAAATAATGGCGGAAGAAATTCATGCATACGTCTTAACCGTAATTTCAGAAGCTCTGAGGATGTTATAGAATTTGTAAACTTCATTTTCCGTTCAGTCATGAGCCGTGAAGTCGGCGAGATCGTCTATGACGACGGAGAAAAGCTTATTAAGGGTGCGGAATTTACGGAAAGAGACCGCCGTACCGTTGTGGCACTTACTGATACGGATGCTGATGAGCCGGTATCACAGGCGGAATATTCTGCACGGAAAATAGGCTCTATGCTTAAAGAGGGGACCCTTGTCGATGACAGAAAAGGCGGTACCAGACCGTGCACGAAAAGGGATTTCTGCATTCTTTTAAGACGAAAGAAGGATGCGTCGGATTACATTACAGCTCTTGCTAAATACGGCATTACGGCATACAGCGAGGAGACTGCCGGATATCTAAGTTCAAGGGAGATAAGTGTACTTCTGAATCTCCTGCGAATGACGGACAATCCGCTTATCGACACAGCTTTTGCGGCAGTTCTCATGTCTCCGCTTTTCATGTTCACTGACGACGAAATGATCCTGCTGAGACTTGAAAACAGAAAGGATCATCTCTACAATTCGCTTAGTGCAATTTATAAAGGTGAGAATAAGGAAGAGATACCGGAGGAAATGAAGCTCAAAGTCATTCATGTTATGGATACGGTTTCTGAACTTAGAATGCTTGCGGCTTCAAGAAGCCTTGTGGAGCTTATTCAGTACATATACGAAAGAACAGATTTTATTTCGCTTGTGTACATGCTGGAGGACGGCGATAAAAAACGTGCCAACCTTCGTGCACTGCTTGAATATGCACGAACATATCAGCAGGCTTCGGACGAAGGACTGAGCGGATTTATCAGATACATCGACCGCACACTTGAAATGAAGGGTGACTTCAAACCGGGTCAGACTGCTTCCACGTCTGAGGACGTTGTTGCCATCAAGACCATCCATAAATCCAAGGGTCTGGAATATCCGTTTGTATTTCTGTGCGAGACTCAGGCGCCGTTCAACAAGTCGGACAGCCTGAAGAAGATACAGATGAGTTTTGACAGTGGTGCAGGATTCAGACTCCAGAAAAGACGTGAGTTCAGGCGCTACACAACGCTGCCTTTTGAGCTTATAAACATACGGAATAACCGGGATTCTGTAAGCGAGGAAATGAGACTTCTCTACGTTGCACTGACACGTGCGAGGGAGCGGCTTTTCATCACGCTTGACACCGGAAAAGCGGCAAAGCAGAAGCTTGCGGTATATGCAGCCTCTGCACGCAAGGCGGGGAAGATAACATCTGATCTTGCGGCAAGTGCAAACTGTATGGAAGACTGGCTGCTGATGGCTCTTGTCACGCATCCGGACGGAAAAAAACTCAGGGAACTCAGCGGAAAGGATATGTTCTTTGTTTCCGACGATAAATTTAAAGTGGAATTTGAAGATGCTGCTTCACTTCCTGACCTTTTGGAAGAAAACGACGCCGAAATGGAAGAAACGGAAGCAGATCCTGAGCTCACTGCAAAGATAGCACAACGGTTTTCATCAGTAAAACAGGCGGCCACTCTTCTTCAGGCGAAGTTTGCGGTTTCAGATATTTCAAAGGATCATGAGAAATTCGGTATCGTTCTTAAGCGTCCGGCGTTTATGAAGGAACGTACAGGAATGACCGGTACGGAGCGCGGTACTGCGATCCACAGCATTCTTGAACATGCCGATTTTAAGACTCTTGAAAAAGATCCGGCAGGTGAGATAAAGCGTGCTGCGGAAAAAGGTTTTATTACCGTAAAGCAGGCTGAAGGCATTGATCCGGAATACATAAGAGCCTTTACTTCGTCTGAACTTTTCAGGCGTGCGGTTTCATCAGAACGTGTGGAAAGAGAGCGGAAATTCCTTGTACGCCTCGGTGACCTCGGACTTGATGATGAGGCATTTGAAAAGTTCAAGGACTCTGACAGCATGGTTCAGGGTATAGTTGACATGTACTTCGAGGAGGACGACGGTCTGGTACTTGTGGATTACAAGACCGATTATGTAACAGATATCTCGCAGCTTGTGGAAAACTACGCTCTGCAGCTGGAAGTCTACCGCGCAGCTCTTGAAAAGATAGAAAACAGAAAAGTAAAGTGTGCCGTTATCTATTCACTCAAACTCGGCACATACGCAGAAATTATGAAGAAATGCTGATCTGCTAAAGTTCAGCACGGGGATCAGAGGAAAGTCATTATGATATTCTGTCTGACCGGTGCAGGGGAGTTTACTCCTGCATTACAGTAAAAAAATACAGAGAACAGGGAAAATTATTATGGATTACAAATACAAAGCATTTATAAGTTATCGCCATCTTGAACCGGATATGCAGGCTGCTGAAAAACTTCAGAAGCTGCTTGAAGCATACAAACCTCCGAAAAATCTCGGAAAGACTAAGGAAAACTGGCGTATCTTCCGTGATGTATCGGAGCTTCAGTCCAGCAGTGACCTCAGTGAGGACATTGTAAACGCAATTGAGAATTCTGAATTTCTTATTGTCATCTGTTCACCGAAATACACCGAGTCGAAATGGTGTATGCAGGAGCTTACACGTTTCCGTGAACTTCATGACAACACAAACAAGAATATCATCACACTCCTCGTAAGCGGCGAGCCTCATGAATCCTTCCCGGAGGAGCTTACCTACACTGAAATGACCACCACAAATGAAAATGGTGAGGAAGTCAAGGTTAAGGTCGAGGTCGAGCCTCTTGCGGCAAATATTAAGGCAGAGTCATTGAAGGAATCAATGAAGAAGCTCAATACTGAGTATCTTCGTATAGCTGCTCCGCTTCTTGGCTGTGATTTCAACGACCTGTACCAGCGTGAAAGACGCCGTGAGGCTGCCCGCAGAAGAAGGATATTCGGCGTGGTATCCGGTGTGCTTTCACTTATCACGGTTATCAGTGTTGCATCTGCTGTGACCATAAACGGAAAAAATGTTGAGATAAACAAGCAGAACACTCAGATCAAGGAACAGAATGCGCAGATCGAGCAGAAAAACAAGGATCTTCTTATCGAGAACGCTGGACATCTTGCTTCGGAATCAGAAAATCTTTTCAAGGAAAGCAACCTTGTCGCTGCTGTGCAGAAGGCTGTGAAAGCTCTCCCTTCCGGCGGTGAAGACAAGCCTGTAATACCTGAGGCTGAATACGCTCTTTCCCGTGAACTCGGCGTGTTCAGACATAAACAGATAATGCCGCGCATTGCACTGAAGCATGAGTGTACGGTCGAAAAACTGTCATTTATG
>JAGDDO010000005.1 GCA_017848205.1 Oscillospiraceae bacterium
TAGCAGTAGGTTCTTCAACGCTTTCATCAGTGTAAACAGTTTCTGCACTTACTTTTCGAGAATCAGTATATCCCACAACTGAAAAAGCATTCGTTGCAATACACAGTGACATTACGACAGTAATTATTTTTTTCATCCGCACATACTCTCCAATTTAATCATTTTTACAATACGAATGATAAAATTATATCATTATTTAAAACATAAATCAATAGGTTATAAATAACAAGTATAAGAACAAAATAAAACAAATACATAAAATGAGTTACCCCCTCGAACGAGGGGGTAAAATTATTACAGCGGTTCCGGAACGGAACCGCTGTCACCTTTTTTTACGAATGAAAAATCATTTTACTTTGCAAGTATTTTTTTGAGAAGCATCAAATCAGATGCATCTACATTTCCATCCTTGTTTATATCAGCAAATGCACTGCTTTCTGACTGACCAATTATCATTTTGATCATATCAATAAGATCGGCAGAATTGACAACACCGTCTTCGTTAATGTCGTATTCTGCATTATCCGCATCAAGCGGTACGAACTTAAATCCCCATTTCTCTGCAAATTCCTGAGCTGTTGAACCGGTATAACCCGAAACAGTACCATCGAATTTGCAGACCTTCGTTCTAATTTCACCCGAAACAGAATCTTCAGCTTCTTTTATTATTTCAAGGCACTGGTCGTTTTTGTTTTCTATTATGCAATCCGGATTAAGAATTGTAATGGATTCAAATCCTACGCATTCACTTAGTGCACTAATATCAAATTCTGAAACCGATTCGGGCAATACAATGTTCTTCAGCCCGGATAACTCGAACGCTCCTTCCCCTATTTTTTCAACTGAAGAAGGTATGTCTAATGATTCCAGGGCATGGCAATTTGCGAAAGTCATGTCATCTATTTTCTTTAATCCATCCGGAAGCTTTACAGATGAAAGATTCGAACAAGCCCAAAATGCTGATCTGCCGATATATTCTACACTATCAGGTATATTTATAGATTCCAATCTTACACATAACCCAAACGCAGCATCATCTATTCTAATCAGCGAATCCGGCAAAGAAACATCTGTCAAATAAACACAAAAGCTAAAAATACACGGACTTAACTCTGTTATCGACTCAGGAATAGATATTGACTCAAGAGCACGAGCCTCAAAAAATGCACCTTCTCCAATATTTTTTACAGATTCCGGTATTTTAACAGTTGTAAGACAGGAGTTATAGCTAAAACCGTAATCACAGATCTCAGAAACGGTGTCAGAAACAGTATATTCTGTGTCTTTTTTACCACCCGGATAATGAATAAGCTTCGTCTGGTTTTTGTCATACAGTACACCGTCTTTTACCGAAAAATAATCATTATCACTATCCACAATAAATTCTTCAGTATACTTACTTTTCATAAAAGCTGCCGGAGATATTTCCTGCACGCTGTCCGGAATAATATACTGTTTGTCCTGCATTTCAGACGGATAATAAATAAGTTTTGTTTTATCCTTATTATACAAAACTCCATTGTCATCACAGAAAACAGGATTATCCTTATCTACGGTTATCTTCGCTATATTACTCAATTCAGATTCATTTATAGTCGTCAGTGTTTTCGGCAAAGAAAGAATGATCGGACTGCCATCAGAAAACAGACTGCCATTAGTAGAATATACGCTTTGTAATACAGTAACTTTTACACCATTACATTCTTCCGGAATGACAATATCTACTACGTTCGTTTCCTCTCCGTATACAGAGACACGTACTTCAGCATGATCGGAATAAATATAAAAATCCATCCCTCCATCTGAAGCTGTCAGACATTTGTTCCCATCATCATCAATCCATGCCCCTGCTTCTATTTCCAGCGCACTCACCGTTTCAATATCAGCATATCCATAAACTGAAAAAACACCTGCCGCTATACACAGTGACAGCAATCCTGAAATAATTCTTTTCATCACATATACCCTCCATGTTTATTACAGTAAACATAAGCAGATTTTGCGTTTACTATAGAATGATAAAATTATACCACTATTCCGGTGTCAAATCAACAAAGTATGATTTTTTCTGTTTTCAACAGATATTTCTGTATGTGTTCAAAAAGCTCCGGAAGCGTAGTCAAAACACTTCCGGAGCTTTGATCTTTTCAGAAGCTCACTTATCCTTCTTTATCTGTCTTTTCACATCCTGACAGAACAGACCGCACTTTGTGCAGTACCACACCAGTTTTCCGTAACGGTACAGCGGAATATTCAGCTGTAAATTCCACTCCGGATACTGCTTGAATATCTGCACGCTGCTGTCAGTTAGAAATGCCACGAATGAGATGTAATGATCCTTTGTCATGGAATGGTCCGATGAAATGTACCATTCACCGCCTGTATCCTCTACACTCAGCATCTCGCTTTCATCAGCCTTTTTCGGCTCCATGGCTTCAACTCTGCTGCCGCAGCATGTAACTGACGCTTCAGACGTGGCTGTTATGATATTTCCACATTCCTTACATACATAAAATTTAAGTTTTTTCATTTTACCCTTCTCACTTTCGTTTTTATTTATCTCTCCGGAAAGCAGAACGCGGATATCCGTACCGAACACCTCCGCAAGCGAATCCAGCAGAGATACATCCGGGCAGCCGTTGCCGCACTCCCATTTTGAAACTGCCTTGTCGCTGACATTTATCATCTCGGCAAGCTGTTTCTGTGTAAGTCCCTTTTCCGTTCTGAAATATTTTATAAGTTCACCTGTTTTTTTCTGATCCATTTTACAATCTCCTCACTGTTTCTGTTTCCTCTCCTGCTTTCATTATATCCGACGTGCACATTTCCGTCAATCCACGTATCGTAGAGAAGATAAAAGCCCTCTGCACAAAACATCTTTCTAAAAGTTGTGCAATTTGCTGTTTTTTATACCAGATTATGAACTTTCACCATAATACGATTGAAAATTCGTCGTAAAAATGGTAAAATAAAATAAATCAGCGTTTCCCTATATATATTAAAAGGAAATATGTAAAAACGGAGGATGCAGCCATGAGTAAGGATTTTCAGGCATTTGTTGATAATTTCATCGCGCCTGCATGTGTACTGTCAGTGGAAAAGGCCGGAAACGGTCCGCACAGAACGATACGCATAGTAGCAGGAAACAAACCGTATCTTGATACCATTGAAAAACCTGTACCGGGCCTTAACGACCACCCGAAAAAATTCATTCCGGATCTTATATATACAAACTATATTCAGGAAGATGTAAACTTTGAACAGGCCAGCTATCAGGCTGCAGTATGCCATAAAAAAGTAAGTTCATACGTACACCCTGACAAATTTGATTTCTGGTTCGACATGCTCTTTATACCGATGCCTTCGGATGATGAAGATCTCGGATACTGTGTATATACAATGGAACTTTCCCTGAAACCGGAATCAGAGTGTATGTCCAATACCTCAGCCGACATTGCCCAGTCAGTACTCAATACCTGTATAAAACTGCGAAGCACGGACGATTTCGAAGAGGCAACAACTCTTATATGTCAGGATATCCGCAAGATGTGTGAGTCCGAACACTGCTGCATGCTTATGATGGATACGGTAAAGCGCAAATGCTCTGTTCTTTGTGAAGCATTTTCCGAAACCACAAAGCTTCTGCCTATGAAAACCTATCTCGATGACGGTTTCTATGCGATAGCAGAATCATGGGAAGGAACTCTTGCAGGAAGCAACTGCCTTATAATAAAGAACGAAACTGAGATGGAGATCGTAAAAGAACGAAATCCTGTATGGTACGAATCCATCACACAGGCAGGCGGCAAAAGCATCGTTCTGTTCCCGATGAAATTCAAGGGTGAACTGCTGGGATATATCTGGGCTATCAACTTCGATGCGGAAAAAGCGGACAAGATCAAGGAAACACTGGAACTTACAACGTTCATTCTTGCCTCTGAAATATACAGCAACAGAACGATGGAGCGTCTGCATATTCTGAGTTCACGCGACATGCTCACAGGCGTAATGAACCGAAATGAAATGAACAATTACGTTATAAGCCTTGTAAACAGTGAAGAAACAAGCACCGTCGGCGTTCTGTTTGCAGATCTCAACGGCCTTAAAACCATAAATGACTCGGAAGGCCATATTGCCGGAGACACGCTGCTCAAAAATGCTGCCTCCGCATTAAAGGAAGTCTTTAACAAGAAGCAAATTTTCCGTGCCGGCGGTGACGAATTCGTCGTTATTCTTACCGGTCTGACCGAAGATGATCTTTACAGCAAAGTCGAAACGCTCCGTAAGGTATCTGAAAAATACGACCGGCTGGTATTCGCTGTCGGTGCAGCATATGAAACGAACTCTGCAGATGTCAGAATCGCACTTCACAATGCCGACGAACGGATGTACGCTGATAAAAAGCTGTTTTACGAAAAGCATCCTGAAATGAGACGCGAAGCTGTTAAACGCACGGATTAAGGAAACGCTGATTTATTCATAAATCAGCGTGGGGGTCCGGGACGAAGCCCCGCAGATCCCACCTTTGGAAATCCGGCGAAGCCGGATTGTTTCCTTAAATAAACCCGATCTCTTACCGGAACAGGAATGATTGCTATGAATAATTTTAACCGCTCATCTGAGCCGGATACAGTACAGTATTCCGAAGCTGTAACAACAGCGGTAATGAACATTACCATGAAACTCCGCGAAACGCAGAACTTTAATCTGGCACTGACCTCATCAGCTGCTGAAATAGGAAGGCTCTGCGGTACTGATAAA